>PLWR01000329.1 GCA_003165615.1 Acidobacteriota bacterium
TGCGATACCGAATACGGAGCTGCGAACCTGCAACACACCCTGGCGTGCGAGTTTCAGGACCCCCTCTATCGCCTGATGGTCACCGGGCAGGTGCGCGCCGGCGACAGAATAGGAGTCTTTGCCAAAGGCTCAGAACTTGTCTTCCGCAAGAGTTAGCCTCAATGCTGTTCACTTAAGCGGTTTCAGAACTCAAGCTGGAAATTCTTCTTCCCTCGCCCCCTTGGGGGAGAGGGGGGACCGCAAGGCGGAGGGGGCCCCACGTTCTGCTGGTGGTGGGGGTGAGGGGGTCGTCCCGAAACGAATCGGGTGGCAAATGGCGAGGATCGGCTTTAACACAGAGGTCACAGAGGGCGGACACAGAGATCACGGAAACAGCAAGAACTTCTCTGTGAACTTTGTGCCGAGTTCTTATCTCTGTGTCCTCTGTGTGAACCTCTTTCCCTTCGAGCAATGAACCAGTGAACTTGGACCAAAAACTTCGCCAGCTCAAGAAGGCCTCGGCGCCTCGCGACCCTGATCGCGAGCTCGAGCAGACGCTGGAATTTCTGCGCCGCATGGAAAAGCCGCCTGAGCCGCGCCGGCTTCCCGCGCAGCCTGTGGCCAAAGGCATCGAAGAATACGTGGAAGGCGTGCTGGAGAAGAACGACCTGGGAGAATACTTTATCGCCCGGCAGGCATTCCCCTTCGGCCGGCCCTACGGCAAGCTGCGCATCGGCGATATCTCCGTCGCCGACCTCTCCCCGCTGAATCTGCTCTTCCCCCAAGCTGCCCTGCCCGCGCCGGAGCGGCTGATTTACCTCGACACGGAAACCACGGGCCTTGCTGGCGGCACCGGCACCTGCGCGTTCCTGATTGGCATCGGCACATTGGAAGGAACGCAATTCGTGGTCAGGCAATTCTTCCTGCGGGATTATCCGGAAGAGAAAGCCATCCTGCAAGCCCTGGCGGAAATCCTGGCTGCGTTCGACGGACTGGTGACTTACAACGGCAAGACCTTCGATGTGCCGCTGCTGGAAACGCGCTACGCGCTGGCGCGGCTAAAGTCACCGTTCGGGCGGTTGCTGCACCTCGATGCCCTGCACCCGTCGCGGCGGCTGTGGCGGCTGCGCCTGGAAAGCTGCAAGCTCACCGACCTGGAGAGCGCGGTGCTGGGCATCGAGCGCGAGGGCGATGTGGCCGGCTCGGAAATCCCGGCCATCTACTTTGACTACCTGCGTTCGGGTGATGCGCGCGGCCTGCAACCTGTGTTCTACCACAATGCGCTCGACATCATGACCCTCGCCGCCGTCACTGTTGAGCTGGCGCGCGCGATCGGTGATGGGGGAGCGAGCACGCTCGATTCTCCCGTGGACCTGTTCAGCCTCAGCCGCATGTTGGAAACAGCCGGCTCGCGTGAGCAGTCGGTCGTAACTTGCCAGCGAGCGCTTTCCGGCGGGTTGCCGGAAGAAATCGAGGCCCGCGCCCTGCATCAGTTGGCCTTGCAGTACAAACGGCAGCGCCAACACGAATTGGCAGTGGAAACCTGGCTGGAGCTCACGCGGCGGGCTTCACCGCTGGCTCTAGAAGCCTTCGAGGAGTTGGCGATTCATTATGAGCACCGCGAGCGCGATCCCCAAAGGGCGATGGAGTTCACTCTCGCCGCGTTAGAACGTCTGCGCGAACAGCCTTCGTTACCACCCGACGCCGAGCGCTTTACCCATCGCCTGCGAAGGCTGCAATGCAAGACCACCCGGCTCGAAAGCACCACCAAGCTTCCGATTCCTTAACGCAGATTTCACGCAAAGGCGCCAAGGCGCGAAGACTCGAAAAGAACAACTGCTTTGTTCTCCTTGTACCCTCTGCGACTTTGCGCCTTTGCGTGAATGCTTTTGCTCGTCTAGGGATTATTTCCAGGTTCGTTGGCCTGGGCTGTGATGGGTCGCCCCTTCGGGGCTCAACTGCCCCTCCTACCCATTGTCTGGCCGCAATCGGCACTGCGGCTTGTCCTTCACTTTCGGGTTCACGAAGTTCATCGGGTATTCACCGCGAATAATTTGCACTGCCTGCTCCGATGTTTGCTGGCGCATGATGGCGTAGGACTCCTCGCTCAGCGACGCGTAGTGGCAGGTAAAGACCACATTCTCAAATTCCGTCAGCGGGTTTGGCAACTGGATCGGTTCCTGTTGCAGCACATCGAGTCCCGCTCCCGCCAGCCGGCCGGATGCGAGTGCCGCGCAAAGTGCCGTTTCATCCACCACCGCGCCCCGCGCGACATTGATGAGGATAGCTCCGGGCTTGAGGAGCGCAAGCGTTCGGGCGTTGATGATGCCCCTGGTCTCCGGTGTCTCCGGCACGTGCAACGAAAGGATATCCGCTTGGGGCAGCAACTCTTCCAGGCTCATCAAGGTGACGCCCGCCGCCTTGGCTGCCTCCGCGCTGGCATAGGGATCATAGGCAATCACCTTCAGTCCCAAACCTTTGGCCTTGGCGGCGGTGCAACGTCCAATTTTCCCCAACCCAACGAGGCCCAGGGTTTGACCGCTGAGCCGCCGCATCGGCCGCAGAATGGCGTCCATGCCGGGACCCCATTCCCCGCGGCGTGATCTGCGGTCTGCCAGGACGATCTTGCGCGTCACGGCCAGGATAAGTCCCACGGCGTGCTCTGCCACTTCATCCAAGCAGAATTCCGGGACATTGCCCACCACGATTCCAAGCTCGGTGGCAGCCTCAAGGTCGATGTTGTCGACGCCGATTCCGAGGCGCACCACGCCTTTCAAACTCGGTAGTGCGGCGAACAATTCGCGCGTCAGACGCGCGCCGCCCAACACGATAACCTCCGCACCGGCGGCGATCCGAATGCGCCCCTCCTCATCCGCCGCCCGCCCATAGCGCGTAGTTCCTCCGTTCTGGCGAATCAGGTCTTCATCGAGACCGCATACCGGCCCCGCTTCTCTTTCCGTGTAAACCACAAGATGCTCAGACATGTTTTGCATTCCTCCCTCAATCGGACCGGTAAGAATATACGAGGCAGGGGGAAAAAATCACGCGCGGAATTCCTCGATGGTACTTTGCGCACCCAACAAGCCCTTGCAAGTTCACGTGCGATTGGGCAAGATGCACCCGGCGGAATGAAGCCTATACCTTCCTGGGAGGCAATCATGAGGACCTTTCGCCTCGTTGTTTGCGCCATCACCCTGATTTTAGCGTTTGCGGTTTCTCCTGCCTTGGGTGCTTCGCACTACATTGTTCGCTCTCCGGGCATCACGCTGGACCTCTGGCGCGACGGTAAAATCGTCAGCGTGGTTCTGGGGAACAGCAAGATCAAATGGAACATCCTCGGCGAGACTGCCCTCGCCGGCTGCCGCGTCGAGGGAAAGGTGGAGAGCGCCCAAGGGAAAGATGGAAAGGTTGAATTCAAGAAGCGATTGCTCTGTGACGTAGGCGGAGCGACAAGAGAGCTTCAGTTGGTCGAGGACTTCATTCCCACTCAAACCTCGGTGCGCTGGGAAATCACCTTGGATGGCCAGGGCGCGCCATGGACCACTCCTATCGAAACCCGGCTGCACGTAGACAATCCGGGAACCAAGAAGTTCTGGACGACGTGGGGTGATCCCAGGCCTGACGACGACCCGGAGATTGGCTGGGTCGCCGATCCAAGCTGGCAAGACCCGCTGGTCCCCACGCCATTCCCCACCCGCACGCTTTGGTATGGGGCGGCCTATTACAAGTATGATCGGCCTCGCGTCGATCAGATCATGCCTTTTCGCGATGTGTTCTGCATTCCCCTGGCGACAATCATTGACGATAAGAGCGACCTGGGACTCAGCGTTGCTCTCTCGCCGGAAGACATCACGCTGGACATGACGATGCAGGTTTCCGCGAGCGGTGATGTGACCTTTTCGCGACTGTTTCGCCGCATCCCGGAAGCGAAGCCCTTGCACTATTCCCTGGACCTCATCGCGCATGAGGGCGATTGGCGTGGTGGGATGCGCTGGATGACCACGCGCTATGCCGATTTCTTCAATCCTCCGCTTTCGAGCGCCGACCGGCTGGGGGGAACGGCCGCCTATTCCAGTTATGAAGGCGCCCTGGATGTGGCCAGGATGAAGCGCATGGACTTCACCGTCAACTGGAAGGCGTGCTTTGATTATCCTTATCAGGGATTGTTCATTCCGCCCGTCCCTGACGATCAGGAATGGTACCGCGGCATTCCGATTTCCGACTCGCCCCACATCGACCTGGGCACCACGACGTCAATCCCACGCATGGCAGATTACTCGCGCCGCATGCGCGCAATGGGATTCGACGTGTTGAATTATTTTGACGCCGCCGAATTCGGCACACAGATTGTCTTTCCCGCCCCTCCGCCCAAAAGAAAGCTGGATGATCCTGACCTGTGGAAGGATCCCAACGATTACCTCTACGCCAAACTTGCGGATGCGATTATCTACCGCCCCAAAAACGAAAAGCTCTCGCCCAAGGCCAAGGGCATCTACGACCCGTATGACCGCGCCTATCGCAACAACATCGTTCTCGATTGGGGCGAGCCCTGCTGGCAGAACTTCCTTTTGGATCAGGCTCACCGGCTGATGGAGAAGATTCCCGACTCCGCCGGAATCTGTTTTGATCGCCTGGATTTTCTCCGTCTCTACAATTTCCAAAAAGACGACGGCGTGACATGGTACGGCGGTCCGGCGCGGTCCATGATTACCTCGTGGAATGGGCTGATGGAAAAGCTTGGCCCCCTCGAGCACACCGCGGGACAGGCCATCTTCGTTAACAATCTGGTCTCCCGCTTGGACACGATGCGGCAGGTTGACGGCCTCTTTGATGAGATGGGGCACTGGGGCGGCTCGCTGAACGCCACCGCGCTACTCGGGGTTTCGAAGCCCGCGATTGGCTGGGTACTCTCGAAAGAAATTCTGCTGGATTTGGCTGACAAACGGGGCAAAGATAATGAGCAGAGCTTGGGGTGGGCCTTCGGCGAGGAGAGTCCGCAAGGCGCGGCAGACGCAACCTTGCAGAAATTCCTTTACCTGGGCGTCTTCCCCATGGCGCCATTTCCGCAAAACGATCACTCTATTCTGCCCAGCGAGAGGGCCGATCGGATCTAGATGGACTACGGTCCGCTGTCCACGGCGATGCGGGAAAGAAAATGGGTGCTGCTGCCCCACGCGGTTCGCGTTAAGGGAGAGGTTGCAAAGGCTAATTTGTTTCAGGTCACCAATGGTTACGTCATCCCGGTGGTGATGGGCGGCTCAGCTCCCAGCACCGTCCTGACGATCGGAGGAATTACCGAGCTTCAAGCGGGGAAGACCATTCATTGCGAACTTCTGCATCCCGGCGAGACGGAGTGGAAAGCCTGTGAATTCACCAGGGGAGACACGGACATTACTCTGACCGTTCCACTGCAACGTGGCTGCGCCATGGTGAAATTGCGAATAGAGTGATGCGGGAGTTCGGATTTGGACGGGGTGTGCGGGACGGAGGATTTGGTGCCTTTTATAAACTCGAATTTTCGTGAGGGTGAGGCCGGGAAAAAGTGGAGGGGCGCTGATGTGCGCCCCTCCGGGGATCAAGAGACTCAGTAGCTGATCTTGAGTCCAAACTGAATTTCACGCGGGGTATTCGATTGGCTGGTAACAAACCCAAAATTCGGATTGACCGGGTTGCTCACCGTATTGTTAAACAGGACCGAGCCATACATATCGCCTCCTGTGCCCAATCCGAAGATGGCACGGTTGAAGACATTCTGGAAATCGGCCCGCAATTCCACACTCACACGTTCGGTTATATAGGTTTTCTTGCTGAGGGCGATGTCTTCATCGAGATACGGAAACCG
>PLWR01000184.1 GCA_003165615.1 Acidobacteriota bacterium
GCGGTATACTGGAATCGTATGCAACCTGACGCCGCCGAACGCGAGTGGAAATTGGCGCTCGCAGTTTCTCCCGATAGCGCCCAGCTTCTCAATAACCTGGGCCTGGTGAGTGCAGGCAAGAAACATTACGACGAAGCCATTCGGTATTTCGAACGGTCCATGCGGCTGCGCCCCAACTACACGGATGCCCACCTGAACCTCGGGCGGCTTTACGAAGACCTGGGAAGAACTTCCGAGGCTGAGCCTCAGCTAAAAGCGGCCATGGCCCTGGCGCCCTTGAGCGTAGGGACACGGAACGAGTTGGGAAAGTTTTATCTCACCGCCGGCCGCTTGCAGGAAGCCGAACCGCAGTTCAAGGCTTCGGCGGCGAGTATTCCCAACAACCAGGCTTTCGATTCGTTGGGAGATATCGCCCTGCGCCAGGGGCGGCGCGACGATGCCGAGCGGGCCTATCGCCAGGCGATCGGTTTGGATGATTTCGATCCCCGCGCGCACTTTGGACTGGGGGCGATTCTGGAAGCCCAAGGCCACACGGCTGAAGCGGCGGACCAATATCGCGCCGGCCTGAGCGTTGACCCGCGCAATCCGGAGGCGCAGGCTGCGCTTGATCGGCTCACATCAAATTCACCCCATGCCAAAACACCGAAACCATAAGACCATCGCGCGTCGCGGCGATGTTCCACCGAATAACGCATGTGGTGGTGAGTTCGCACCGCCCGTCGCGACTTCTCATCAAATCGAGCATCTCTCCCCCCGTGGCTGGAAGGGTGGAGCTATAGATATTGAGGAACATCGCTTCAATGCTGTCATCCTGAGCGAAGCGAAGGACCTCGGTAGTTCGCGGGAATCGGTGAAAAGGGCAAACTACCGAGGTTCTTCGCCCAAAATGCGGGCTCAGAATGACAGCACCGATGGGTTTCCCCGCAGGCTAATTAGCGGCCGATGGCTAACCCTGGCTCTCTTGTGCTGCCTCGCCACAACCTTGCGGGCGCAAACGCCCGCCCCCGCCGCAGACGCCTATGTTCAGCAATTCGAGTCAAGCTATCGCGACGTGCGCAGCCTGCGGGCCGAGTTTAGTCAGACTTACACCTTGGGAGGAAGGACGCGCATTGAGGCGGGGCGGGTGGCCTTTGCCCGGGGTGGGCTGATGCGCTGGGACTATCAGCGGCCTACGGAGAAGCTCTTTGTCTCCGACGGCAAGCAGGTGTCGCTCTATATTCCCGAGGAACACCAGCTCACGCGCACGTCGATGAAATCGAGTGAGGACTTTCGCGTGCCGTTTGAGTTGCTGCTGACGAGGCTGAATTTGCGGCGGGTCTTTGCGCGGGTGGAGTTGGCAGATGCGGCGCTGGATCACGATCCTGCCGACCACGTGCTGCGAGCTTTTCCCAAAAAGGAGTTTGCCGAGGAGTACACCGATGTCCTGATTGAATTAAATCCGCAGTTCGATATGCGAAGGCTGGTGGTGAGATACCCGGATCACAGCCGCATGGATTTTGGCTTCGACCA
The DNA here is from genome assembly GCA_003165615.1 of Acidobacteriota bacterium. The sequence continues at coordinate 1,510 of PLWR01000184.1, forward strand.
CATCGAGCGCAACCCGCCCCTGCCGCACACACTCTTCCAATTCATCGCCCCCGCCGGGACGGAGATCATTGACCAGCACTGAGGGGAATCAGCACAAACTTCTCAATCGCGCTCGCTACGCCGCTGTCATCGCACGCACCGGTAAGCTCCCAGCCGGGCCGGTGCAGCCCATCGATGTGATTTCCCATTACCACGGGCAGGCCGGCGAACTCCAGCATTTCAAGGTCATTGAAGTTGTCGCCCATCGCCATGATGTCGCTCGCGGGAATCTGACTCCGATGGGCCCAGAATTTCAGGGCCTCTCCCTTGCAGCACCCGCGATTCATGATGTCCAAGATGGCGACATTGCGGCCGGGATACTTCGTCCAGGTGACTTGGATGCCCGGCGCGATTTCGGACTGGTGAAGCAATGTCTCAGCTCCCTCGATCAGTCCCGGCGGACCACCAATCATGATCTGCACGGGGTCGGACTTCACCGCAGCTTCCAGGTGTGGAACCAGCAGCAGGTGATCCAAACTCGTCGTGAGGTACCAGCCAAGCGGGCCCTCGCGGACGGCGCAGTCCTCCATAATGACCTGCCCGCGCGCCGGGACATCGAAAATGGCGACCGTATAAGGCCGGTACGCCTTGACGGTTTCCAGCACCTTAAGGGCAACGTCGCGGGGCAGGAAGTTCTGGTAGACGATCTCGCCGACGGGCGTACGAATGAGCGCGCCGTTGGAGGTGATGACGGTGATGGGGAAGGGGATTTTCGCCACGTAGGACGCGGCGGCGCGGGCTCGCCGCCCCGTCACCACGACGATCTGAATCCCACGCTGCGACGCGGCCCCCAGGGCTTCAAGGTCCTTCTCCGAGATTTCCCATCGACTGTTGACGAGCGTGCCATCAAGGTCAAGGGCAATGAGGCGAATCGACATGCAAAGGAAATGGTAAAGGGTAAAGGGTAAATGGTAAAGGATGAAGTGTGAAGGCTAAAGATTACAGGATAAACGGTAAAGGGTAAAAGTAACGCCGCCCTTTAGCTCGGCATGCGCTGAGTGTTGAGCAGAACCTCTGCGCTAGAACACCGACCTTCTTTCTTCACCCTTCATCCATTTCACCCCTTCTGCTAGACTCAATGGAATGTTCTTCCTGATCCATCTGGAATGCCCGCGTTGCGGTAAGAAGTATCCGGTGGGCGAAATCCTCAACCTCCGGCTTGCGTGTTCCGGCGGCAATCGGCGATTTCTTGATCCTGAACGCCGTGCGCAAGAGTCGGGGCGCGGCGTTGGCGGTTTCCGATGCCACATGCTGACGGCCGTACGCGAGATTGCCGAGACGGAAGGTTTGATCACTTCGCCGGAAGGTGGAGCCACGCTGGCGGGATTGAAAAAGTTGTTGTTCGATGGCTTCTTGGGCGGACATGGATCCATCGTGCTTTTCCTCACCGCTACTGGATACAAGTATTTGGAGGCTCTGGAGCAAATCGTTTAGAATTGGGGCGGTTCCCTATTTGATTCTTGGACCCCCTCACCCCCGGCCCCTCGCCCCCGTGGACAACGGGGAGGATTTGAATTCACAGCCGTCGCCCCTTGGGGGGAGAGGGTGGACCGCAACCNNAACTCTCATGGCACACACCGAACGCCTCTATTACACCGACTGCTACCTGAAGGAATTCAGTGCGCGCGTAACTCGCATTAGCGCCGACCCGCGTGGAGCACGCGTGTACCTTGACCGCACGGCATTCTACCCGGAATCAGGCGGGCAGCCCAGTGACCGCGGCACGCTCGGGGGTATCGCCGTGCTTGATGTCATCGATGAAGGCGATGAGGTTGCCCACATTCTCACGGCCAGCCCCGCCGATGAAACCGTACTGGGCAACATCGACTGGGAGCGCCGCTTCGACCACATGCAACAGCACACGGGGCAGCACATTCTATCGGCGGCGTTTGAACATCTGGGCGGTTACAAGACGGTGTCGTTCCATCTCGGCACGGAGAGCGCGACCATTGATCTTGATTCCGACCGAGTCGGTACCAATCAAATCGCAGAAGCCGAGGATGTGGCGAATCGCGTAGTTTTTGAAAACCGGCCTGTGCAGGTCTCCTTTCGGCCTGCCGCGGAGGCCCAGCACCTCGACTTGCGAAAACCCACATTTCGCGAAGGCGACATCCGATTAGTAGAAGTCACGGGATTTGATCTTTCCGCCTGCGGAGGGACGCACGTAAGCGCGACCGGTGGCGTGGGGATCATCTGCATTCGCAAAGTGGAGCGCGCCAAAGGCCTGACGCGCGTGGAATTCGTGTGTGGTGGCCGGGCGCTGCGCCGGGCTCGGCAGGATTATTCGATCTTGAGCGAAGCGGCGCGATTGTTCTCAAGCGGGTTGGAGAATGTTCCGGAGCTGATTACCAAACAAGCGCAGGATTTGCGGGACGTGGGCAAATCCTTGCAAAAGCTGGTTGAGGACCTGGCGGAACTGGAAGCCGCGCGGTTGTGGCAGCAAGCCCCGGAAAAAGCCGGCGTGCGGGTGGTCCAAGGCGTGTTCGAATCCACCGAAGGGAAGAAAGCCAAGCTGGTGGCGCACGCCGTGGCGAAGCAAGCCGGCGCCATCGCCCTGATCGGGGTTAAAGGCACGCCTTGCGGGCTCTTTTTCTCCCAGACGCCGGGGGGCAAAGTGAATATGTCAGATGTGCTCAAGCAGACCCTGGCAAGATTCGGGGGCAAGGGCGGCGGAACTCGGGATTTCGCCCAGGGCGGCGGATTGCCGGAGGATCAACTGGAAGCAGCCTTGAGTTTTGCCGAAAGTCTGCTGCCGGGGAGTGGGGCGATTTGATGATGTAGCGGCGAGTTTACCTCGCCCAATGGCGGCGTAAAGCCGCCTCTACATCAAATTGGCCACTTGCCTGTTGCCATGAAGCTTGGCGGCGCTTCGCCTGCCGTGTTATATTTCCAAGGGTCACTTATATGGGCGCGTAGCTCAGTTGGGAGAGCGCGGCGTTCGCAACGCTGAGGTCGAGGGTTCGAATCCCTTCGCGTCCACCATTCGCCTTCGCCCTTCGGGCTGCAAGGTTCCCCATGCAATGCCCTAAATGCAAGACCGAGAATTCGGAGACCATTACCTACTGCGTGCGCTGCCATACGCCGTTGAGGTATACGTGCCCTTCCTGCAAGAACGTGCAATTACAAGGTGGAAAATGCGAGAAGTGCGGCGTGGATTTTGCCAAGTACGCCGCGATGCTGGTTTTTCAAGCCAAGGACGCTGCTCAGGAAGAACGTAAGGGTGCCGGGTGGCGCCCCCCCGTTTGGGCGCATATCGTCTTCTTTCCCCTTCCCCTCGTCATCCAATTGGTCTTGTATTTTGTAAAGAAGGCTCGGAGTAAGTAGCTCTTGGCGTTGCCGGCGGGCCCAAGCCCGGGAAGTCCTTCGCCCCGGGCTTGACTGGAATCCTACCTTGGTGACTTGCTGGCGACATACCGTTTGGCCTTGGCCATCAACTCCCGGGCTTGCGGGATGCTCTCCAGTGATTTCAGCACCAGCGGGTCGGCGCCGATGCTGATCCTGTCGGCTTCATTCTCGCCGAAGATCGAGCCCACAAGCTGAATCCGGATGCGGTTCTTGACGAAGTCAAGATTGGCCGTCATGTCCTTGTCGGAGAAGGTTATCTTCTCTTTAGTCAGGAATTGTTTGAATTCATCCAGAACGGCGTCCGTCACTTCGAAATCCTTGGGGATGGTTTTGTGGACTCCCAGGTAGGATTTGCTGAAGTTGAAGAAGGCGCTATGCTGTAACAACGTTTCCTGCGCGGGGGTCAACTTGGGAGCGGCGAAGGCGATGTCGGGGGTGATACCACCGCCGCCGTAAACTTCGCGCCCTCCGTCGGTCAGCCGGACCTCGGCGTGGTCGGGTTTGGTAAGCTCGGGGTGATAGTAGTAGTCGTAGAGGGAAACGTTCTCATACTGGCGCTGGATCAGGCGTCCGCTGGGCGTGTAGTAGTGCGCCGTGGTCAAAGCCAGGCCGGTGTGTTCGCTCAACTGGTACACCGTTTGCACCAGGCCTTTGCCGAAGCTGGGCTCACCCATCACCA
>PLWR01000372.1:0-2875 GCA_003165615.1 Acidobacteriota bacterium
ACCACTTCCATAGCGCTGACGGATCGTTGAAAAGCTCGCCCCCGCAAGAAATAGAGAAGTGGGTTTACCAGCATCTCCCGCGCGACCCGAGGCACGGCGCCGCCGAGGATGATCTTCTCGGGATTCAAAAGGTTCACCAGTCCCGCCAATGCCGTTCCCAAATGGGTTCCGGCCTCCGAAAGGACAGTCTCCGAAAGGCGGTCTCCGGACTTGGCGGCCTCCACGATCATCTCCACCGACAACTGCTCCGGATGCTCCTCCACCGCTTTGGACAATAACGAAGTTACGCCATCGGCGAGCGCCGAGCGAACGCGGTTGATGAGAGCCCAGCCGGAGGAATAGAGTTCCAGGCATCCGCGATTCCCGCAGGAACAAAGCTTTCCATTCTCATCGATGGTGGTGTGACCCAACTCGCCTGCCAGGCCGGTAGATCCGATATACAATTTGCCATCGACAAAAATGGTGGAGCCGATTCCCGTCCCCACCATCACGTGCACGAAATTCGCGAGCCCCCTCCCCTGGCCAAACGCCTGCTCGGCCACGGCCATGGCGCGAGTTGAGTCTTCCACCATCGTGGGGATTCCGTGTTCACGTTCCAGCAGCGCCTTCAAGGGAACGTCCCGCCATCCCCGGACCTTGGGCCAGAAGAGCACCGTGCCGGTGACGTGCTCAATGAAACCCGACTGGGCAATTCCCATTGCCGTGATCTTGGGGAATTCGCGGCGATAGGCTTCGATCTCCTTATGAATCACCCCCAGCACGTGCTCCGGCCCTTCTTGCGCCTCCGACCGGAATCTCTTGAAGGCCAGGATGTTGCCCAGGAAATCCGTAACCGCAATGCGGCAGTTCACGGTGCCGATGTCGATGCCAATCAAATGCGCCAGCTCGGGATTGATCTGCAAAAGCTTTCCCGGCCGGCCGCCGCTCGATGGGGCCGCGCCGATTTCACAAACCGATCCGCGGGTGAGCAGTTCGCGCACCAGCAGGCTGACGTAACTTGGCACCAGCTTCAGTTCCTGCGCCAGGTTTGATCGTGAGATCTGCCGCCGCGAATAAACGAGATTCAAAACATCGTAAAGTTGTGATTCGTCCATGGTCGGTCAGTGCTCCTCATCCTTATTAACGACACTGGCTGCTTAAAGTACTTGGCCATTGACCTCAAGTCAATATTGTTGTAGTGATGCATGGTGAAATTTGGCAATGAAATCGCATGCCGACGCGGAAGATATTGTGTTGGTAGGCGGAAGACAGAAAATCTCACCGCCGCCGAGTCGCCGCAAAAGTAGTGCGAGCGAGCTCCCGCACTCCGAAATTTGGCCCCCATGCACCCGCAGCCGTCGCTGCGACCGGGGGCGCGGAAATAAGCTGAAGAGCATCTCACCACCATGACCGGGCGCGTCCATACTATCCGCTGCTGATGCATTGTTAAGCGTCGCCAGAATCGCTGGAACCTTTGGCAGTCCAACGTGCTCAGGCACCGATTCCCGTGGCCCTATCCAAAAAGAGGATGAGTATTATTAGTATGGCATATTGTGCGGACAAACGAATGATCGATTTTGATCTTGACATGTTCAATTCGCTTAGTCTATACACGTTCTGCCTATGGTTTCAGCATATAAATCGAAAGGCCTCCTGGGGGGAAACCAGTACTGTCCAACATGACTGTAAGTGCTAGGCGCTAATCGATTGATCAAACGCGAGTAAACAGTCAAGAGGAAATTTTTCGATTTCAGTCCAAACCTTCAAGTTGTTTCGTGATGAAATAGCCGGTTGGAGCTTTGACGCGGGATTCCCACTTGACTTTACTTCGATTAGGAAGGAACTCGGGCTAGATGTGGAGATCATCGGCGGCCTGAGGTGATGCCTTGTTAGATGTTGATTGTTCCGGGAGGCAGAGTTGGACATAGAAGCGTTGCTGAAGCTTTCAAAACCCCAATTCGTTCCACCCTTACACCAGTCATTCAAGCCGGCGGTTATTTTTGATCGTATTGTTTGTGATTATATAAATAAATCGGGAGCTGGCGTACCGCTCGCAATCGGGATCGAGCGCGGGGATCAAGCGCTTTCTGTTTACCGGACGCAGTGCTTGGACGAGGGCTCAGCGTGCGCGGCTTTGAACCTTCCCTATGCCGAACGCTTGGTAAAGACGCTGCTTTGGCAAAGAGGTGGATGGCGCGTCATTGTGGGAGGGCCACGGAGCGTCGGGGAGCATATCCGGCGGGTTTACTCGCGGGGAGGGCCGCGGACCTTCGACGTTGATTTCATGTCGAGCGTCTACGAGCATCCGTTCACGGTGGAAATCACCAAGGCCGACAAGGTACCCGCGCCCACCGAGAACACTGTGCGCCTGGGAGGACATCTGGAGGGTTGCCGCATTGGCTTCGATCTGGGCGCGAGCGATCGGAAGGTGGCTGCGGTCATGGACGGCGAAGCCGTATACACGGAAGAGGTGGTTTGGGATCCGCGGAATGCCACCGACCCCCGCTATCACTTCGACGAGATCAACACGGCACTGAAAACGGCGGCGCAGCACCTGCCGCGTGTGGACGCGGTGGGGGGGAGCGCCGCGGGCGTGTATATCAACAACCGTCCGCGGGTGGGCTCGCTGTACCGGGCCGTCCCCAAGCCGTTGTTTGACACCCAGATTCGCAACCTCTTTGTGGATTTGCAAAAGGCCTGGGGGGGAATTCCGTTTGCCGTCGTAAACGACGGGGAAGTGACGGCGCTAGCCGGAGCCCTGTCTCTGGATGATGTGTCGGTGCTGGGCATGGCGCTCGGCTCCAGCGAGGCGGGCGGCTATGTGACGCCCACGGGCGAGCTCACCACGTGGCTGAATGAGCTGGCTTTCTGCCCGGTGGATTTGGACCCGCAGGCT
>PLWR01000372.1:2890-6694 GCA_003165615.1 Acidobacteriota bacterium
CTCGACCCCAAGCTGGGTCCCGCCGAGAAGCTCAAGTCGGTGCAGGAACTGCTCCACCGCGGCGACGAACGCGCGCGGCTGATCTTTGAAACCATCGGCTGCTACGTGGGCTACGGGGTGGCGCACTACGCGGATTTCTACGAATTGCGGCACGTGCTCATCCTCGGGCGGGTCACCTCCGGCGAGGGCGGCACCATTATCATGAAGCGCGCCCGGGAAGTGTTACGAACCGAATTTCCGCAGCTTGCAGCGAAGGTGGCCTTGCACCTGCCGGATGAATCCACCCGCCGCGTCGGCCAGGCCGTGGCGGCAGCCAGCTTGCCCCTGAGAGGGTTGGATACGAGGGAATAGGGTATGAACTTTTACAAGTCTTCTTCTGAAATCTATGTGCCGGACGGGTCAGCGGCCCAGGCGGCCCTGAGGCGCACAACGCACATGGCCATTGGCGCACATCAGGACGACGTTGAGTTCATGGCNNTTTACGCCCACTATACCGACGAAGAGATGCAAAAGGTGCGGCGCGTGGAGCAAAAGAAGGCGGCCGTGGTGGGTGAATACTCCGCGCATGTTTTTCTGGATTACACCAGCGCGGAAGTGAAGGATGGCAAGAACCTGGCGGTGGCTCGCGACCTGAAGAAGCTCGTGGAGGAAACGCGCCCGCAGGTGATCTATACCCACAACCTGGCTGACAAGCACGATACCCACGTCGCCGTGGTGCTGCGCACCCTCCAGGCATTGCGCGAGCTTCCCCGGGAAGCGCGGCCAGAGCATGTCTACGGCTGCGAAGTCTGGCGGGACCTCGATTGGCTGAGCGACGCGGATAAGGTCGTCTTCGATGTGCACGCACATGAAAACTTGGCCATGTCGCTGGTGGGCGTCTTCGATTCGCAGATTTGTGGCGGCAAGCGCTACGACTTGGCCACCATGGGGCGCCGCCGCGCCAACGCTACTTACCTGGCATCCCACGCGGTGGATCAGACCAGCGCTGCAAGCTTTGCGGTGGACCTTACGCCCCTCGTGGAAAACGAGAAACTGGATCCCGTCGAATATATTTTGGGATTTATTGATCGGTTCAGAAGCGATGTTTGCACGCGCCTGGCCAAGCTGGGGTAGTGCGTCGAACGGTCCTGGTAGCGCCGCCCTTTAGTCCGGAACATTACGGGCTGAAGCCCGGCGCTACAACTCAGATCTGAAATATGCGCCAATAGGATATTGTTCCCATGAAACTGACTCTCGCCGACTGGATCGTGGTCGTCGGCTATTTTCTGATTAATCTTCTCATTGGGCTCTATTACCGCAAGAAGGCGAGTGCCAGCACGGACGACTTCTTTGTTTCGGGCCGCGAAGTCTCGTGGTGGCTGGCCGGCACCTCCATGGTGGCCACCACGTTTGCCGCGGACACGCCCCTATGGGTGACGGGACAGGTGGTGCGGCGCGGCGTGGCCGCCAACTGGTTTTGGTGGAGCTTCCTGCTGAGCGGTATGATGACCGTGTTCTTCTTCGCCCGCATGTGGCGAAGAGCGGAAATCATCACCGACGTGGAACTGGTGGAACTGCGCTATGCCGGCAAACCCGCCGCCTTCCTGCGCGGATTTCGCGCCATTTACTTTGGCGTGCTCATCAATTGCATCATCCTGGGATGGGTCAACCTGGCAATGGAGAAAATCCTGGGAATTTCACTCAATATCCCCAAGTTCTGGGCCGTGGCGATCTGCATGGCGATTACGGCAATTTACACCTCCATCTCCGGCCTGTGGGGAGTACTCTGGACAGACCTGGTACAGTTCGTTCTGAAAATGGCCATGTTGATACTTCTGGCCTTTTATGCGGTGCGGGCCGTGGGCGGCATGGGCGCACTCAAGACCAAACTCGCCGCCGTGGACGCGGCGCGAGGGGCGGCCGTGGGCGGCACCGGTTCCATTCTCTCCTTCGTTCCGGATTTGCACTCTCCCTGGATGCCGATTATGACTTTCCTCGTTTACATCGGGGTGTACTGGTGGTCGGTCTGGTACCCGGGAGCGGAACCCGGCGGAGGCGGTTATGTGGCGCAGCGCATTTTCTGCGCCAAGGATGAAAAGAACTCTTTGCTGGCAACCCTGTGGTTCAACATCGCCCATTACGCCCTGCGGCCCTGGGCCTGGATTATAACGGCCCTGGCGGTGGTGGTCCTTTACCCGCAACTGAGCCTGCCGGGCGTCGACGCCGAGGGTGGCTTCGTTCGCGTCTGGGTGGATTACTTACCCCACGCTTTTCGCGGATTGATGCTCGCCGCCTTTGCCGCGGCTTACATGTCGACGGTGGCCACGGAGCTCAACTGGGGGTCGTCCTACATCGTCAACGATTTTTATCGCCGCTTCGTGGCGCGCCATCAATCCGACCAACACTACGTAACCGTTTCCAAAATCTCGACCATGGGGCTGATGGTCGTGAGCGCGGCCGTCTCTTACGCCATGCACACGGTGGCGGGCGGTTGGGATATGGTGGTCAACATCGGTGCGGGCACGGGAGCGGTTTACCTGCTGCGCTGGTACTGGTGGCGCATCAGCGCCTGGTCGGAAATTTCTGCCATGGCCACGGCGGCGGTGGTCTCCATCACGCTGAAAATCGCCAGTCCCTTCGCGGCTTCCGACCCCAACCAGTTTGCCAAGAACCTGGTCTTGACGGTGATCATCACCTCCATCGTGTGGCTGGCCACCACATTCCTGACGCCACCGGAACCGGAATCCAAGCTGCTGGAGTTCTACTGCCGGGTGCGGCCGGGTGTAAAGGGGTGGAAGCGCATCGCCGCGCTGGCGCCGGAAATTCCTCCCACAAAAGATGGCTGGTATAACTTGATGGATTGGGTCATGGGTTGTTTGATGGTTTACATGACGCTGTTCGCCATCGGCAAACTGTTGTTGGGCTTCACCGGTACCGGTCTCCTGTTCCTGGCCATCGCCGCCCTCTCCGGATATGTCATCTACCGGGATCTGTCGCGCCGAGGGTGGGAGACGCTTTCAGGAAAAGAATAAGGTGCCAGGTGTCGGGTGCCAGGTGCCGGGAAACACCGAGGTTGGAAATTGGGCACTCGATTTTAAGAGCAAGGCAAAAGGCAAAGTGCAAAAGGCAAAAGTTCGTGTAACGCATACATTGCCTTTTAGAACAGCAAGAATGGTCACCACCAAGGCACAAAGACTCCAAGAAAGCCCCATGGCAACGGAGCAACTGCTTGCTTGAGCTTTCTCCTTGGCCCGTTTTTCTTGGTGCCTTGGTGCCTTGGTGGTGAATGCCTTTTCGAACGAGGGAATCATGTCTTTGATGTTGAAGGAAATTCTGGAGCAGCCACAGGCCTTACGGGCGACGTTTAGGGCCGAGCGCGCCCATGCCATGGAATTCATGAAGTTTGCACGCCAGCAGAATTTCCGTCTGGTGGTGCTGGTGGCGCGGGGAACTTCGGATAATGCGGCGCAACTTGCCCGCTACCTGACGGAGATCACCACGGGCATTCCCGCCTCGCTGGCGGCGCCCTCCGTGCATACCCTGTACCGAACCAAGCTGGATTATCGCCAGGCGCTGGTGGTGGGCATTTCACAATCGGGCGAGGGAACGGACATCAATATGGTGCTGGAGTCCGCCAAGCGACGGGGCGGCTACACGGTGGGCATTACCAACGAGAAGAATTCCACCATGGCCAAGCTGGTGGATGAGGTCTTCCTGGTGCACGCGGGACGGCAGCGTTCCGTCGCCGCCACCAAGACCTACACGGGCCAGCTCATGATCTTCTATCTGCTCGTCGCGGCGCTGGGCGGCACCATCAGCATGGAG
>PLWR01000475.1 GCA_003165615.1 Acidobacteriota bacterium
CATCCTGAAAGATTCGAATTCCGGCGATCCCCGCGGCGCCGTTCTGGCGGCAGGGGGGGACGCGGTCGAGGGTGATTCCGCCCAGGGCAAAAACGGGGATGGAAATCTGCGACGTCACTTCGCGCAGTTTGGCGAGTCCCAACGGCGGGCCGTATTGCAGCTTCGACGGGGTTGCGAAAATGGGTCCCAGCAGAATGTAGTTCGCGCCCGCCGCTTCCGCCGCCAGGGCCTCCTGAAGGGAGTGGCAGGAGACTCCCACAACGAATTCACGCGGCGCCAGTCTTCGCACCAAGTCCACCGGCATGGAGCGTGTGCCTAAATGTACGCCATGGGCATGGGCCGCCAGCGCCACATCCAAACGGTCGTTCACCATCACGCGCGTCCGTCCCTGCTGGCGCGCTTGTCGAGCGGCAGCTTCCGTCAGGGCAAGCAGGCTACGGGCGGGCAGGTCCTTTTCACGAATCTGCACCCAATCCACGCCCGCGGCAATGGCTTGCGCGATGAAGGCATCCGGAGTGGAGGTTTTGATTTGAGTACGATCCGTAATGTAGTAGAACTGGAAAGATGGGGTCATTTGGCCATCGGGTCATCGGGTCATTAACAGATCGGGTCATCGGATCATTGAATCATTGGGTCATTGAAAAGCTGTCCGTGGTCAGTCGTCCGTTGCCCGTGGCATTTGATTTTTCAAAATGGGAAAAGTAAGCCACCGAGGATCGGCAACTGACAACTGACTACGGACAACGGGCAGCATTTCAATGATCCGATGACCCGATGATTCAATAATCCGCTCCTCATCGATTTGGCCGGCCGCTCACAAAACCCAATTCGCGCCGAAATCGCCATACCTCGAAGAAGGCCAACCAGATGTCCGCCAGCCCCAGGCCGGAGACCGCGCCGCGGAGGAAGTAGTTGCGCGCAACGCTTGCAAACAAAGGGTAGTGACCGACAAAATAATTCTTGGTCCAAAGCGAAATCCACGGAAAGACGAACAGAAACACGCCAATCTCGAAGCAGAACACGATGTACACGATGGTTAGAAGGCGACTCATTTATACAGTCGATCCAGGAAATCGGTCTCAGGCAAGACGATAGGGGTCACCCCCCGCGGCGCGGGTGGAATGTCTATCAGGCTTTCTGCTGGAGCTCGCGGATCTTCTCCGCCACATCGCGGAAATCAATATTCTGGCTATAGACCTCGGTGAATCTCTCCAGGGCGTTGCGGGAATCGCCGGCCTGCTCATACGCCAGGCCCAGATCATATTGCAGGGCCATGAGTGCCTCCTCGTCGAGGCCGGGTGTTTCCAGCGCGCGCAGGTACCACTTGACGGCAATGGCGGGCATCTTTTTTTCCATGAAACAGATGGCCAGAAGACTGCACGCCTGAAGGAAGTTGGGAGGGTAGTTCCCTTTCCCCGCACCCTTCACAAGCTTTTGAAACTCGCCAATCGCTTCGTCCAACAATCCCATTTCCCGGAAGGCCACGCCCAAATTGTAATGGGTCTCGGGGTCATCCTTGTTGCCCGCGCCGCCGCCGGAATCCTCCATCTCCGCCAGCAAGCCGCTGAGTTGCGAGGCGCCTTGAGGGCCTGTGGGTGACGCGGCCGCAATCCTCGGTGAGGCGGCAGGCGTCGCGGCGGCAGCGCCTTCAGGCACCGCCATCCCGTCCAGAGTGGAGGCCATATCCTGGGCAAAGTCGCCGAACACATCCATGCCGCCGCTCTGCGCCGCGACCGGTTCAGGCTCATGCGCAGGCGGTGGGGCCTCCGGCTTCTTCACGGGATGTGGAGCCCCATGATCCACCGCGGGCTCAGGCTCAAGGGTCACCGCGTAACTTGTGGGGAGTTCCCATTCTTCGTGCGCGGGCTCTTCCGCCACCGGCGCGGGCTGCGGCACCGCGGGCGCGGGCTCTTTCACCGCCGGCGCGGGTTCTGACGGAGAAGCAACCTCGGGTTCTGCTTCCGCAACTTCCACCGGCAGTTCCTCAAAATTCAATTCTTCTGCGATCTCATAATCCGCCGGCGGTTCACCCGCCACGACTTCATCTGCGGGGGCAACTTGTGAGGCAACTTGCTCCTGTGGTTCCGCCGGGGGGGCTTCACCGGTTCGCTCGTTGAGCAGGCGGCGAAGTTCTGCCACAAACGGGCTACCCGGATATTTCGCTTCCATCGTGGCCACAGTTTGGCGCGCCTCGTCTATAAAACCGTTCTCAAGGTAGAACTCAACTTCGATTCTGCTATCTTCAAGATCAACAGGTATCGCTTCTTCCGCGAACTCCGGCGGTGGTTCATGAACCTCAGCCGGTTTTTCGACGGGCGGCGTCGCCTCATCCATCACCGGGGCCGGAGAAGGCGCCTCGGAGTGAGCTGAGGTTTCCACTGTTTCCGGTGCAGCCTCCTCCGGAATAACCGGGATTTCCAATACTTCCGCCGCAAGCTCCTCATGGGCGACCGGGATTCCCAACGCTTCCGCCGCCGGTTCCTCCAGGGTAGCCGCGATTTCCACCGGCGCCGGTGTCTCCACGGGGGGTGGGGCTACCGCTTTCGGTTCAGCAAATGAGGGGGCAGGGGCTTCAAAGCCAAATGCCGCCATGGCATCCAGGTCTCCGGAGAGATCCAATTCCATGGCCTCTTCCCCCACCACAGGGGACGGGGTTGGCGCCGCCGGCGGTTCAATCGGAATCTCCAGCGGCGTGAGGTCGAAGGTGAATTCTGTCGGCGGTGGCGCTGCAGCAGGTGGCGGAGCGGGTACCGCCGCCACGGGCTCACTCGGAGCAAGCGGTTCAATCGGAATCTCCGCGCTCACTCCCGCTTCTGGTTTCGCCGGGGGGGAGGGAGGAGGGGGCGCGGGCTCTTCCACCTTCTTCCTGGGGGGTGGGGCAGCGCGCGGAAGTTCATGCACGGCGCCTTTTGCCAGGGCAACGGCTTGGTATTTTTCTGCGGTCTCGGTGTCGCCCTGCGCAGCAAATATTCGAGCCAATTGCGCGGCCGCCACTGCTGCCCGCTCCGGAAAGCCCTTGTGGGAGATTTCCAGGATGCGCCGGTGAATATCGATTTGGTCGGGGTAGACCTGCAAGACCTTTTCCAGTTCCCCGATCGCCTTCTCGGGCAGGTTGTAACGCGAAAACAGGTCACCGTTCTCAAGGGCCTCTTTCACCATCGATTCCTCGGCAGCATCAGCGTCCGCAGGCTTCGGTGGGTGCTCCTCTTCTTCCTCCTGCGTCCCTAGCGCCATCTCACGACTGGAGAAATCAACGGGCTTGAGCTCTCGGCCCAGCTTTTTTTTCACGGCATTCAAAAGGCCGCGGTAATTCTCATTCTCAGGTTCGCGGTCCGATAGCCTTAAATAGGCGGCTTCGGCCTTTTCCAGGTTGCCTGCCTCTTCGTAGGCACGGCCAAGCGCTTCCAGGACTTCCGGCAAGGTGTATTCATCCGCAGTTCTTTCGCAAATCCTGTGGACCAATTCCAGGGTGGGAATGTGCTTGGGGGCCTTGGTCCAAACCCGGCGAAAGGCTTCCAAGAGAGGACCGGCATTGTTCTGATTGATCATCTGGTCGGCAAAACCAGCGAGCAACTTATAGGCTTCTTCAATATCCCCTTTTTCCACCAGGAGCGCAGAAACACCGGAGACCGGCGCGAAGTCCGAAGGATTTGATTTGAAAACCTCCAGCACCAACGTCTCAGCCTCCGGAAGCTTGCGGGTGGCAAGATAGGCGTCCAGCAAAATACGCTTGGCGGTGAGGTCAGACTGCAATTCCGGCGAGGCCTTGATGATCCTCTCGGCTTCCTCCGGCTGCTGGCGGGCAATGGCCACGCGAGCTCGCAGAATCTGTATCTTGGAGTTCTTCGGGTCCAGCTCCGCGGCCTTTTTCAAGGCGGTTTCGGCGGCCGCCTGATCATCGCGGCGCAGCAAAATCTCCGCTGATTCCAGATGGGTGCGGGCGGCATCTTCCCGCTTGCCTGCCTGTTCGCATTCCGTCGCCAGGCGATTGCGAAAGTTGATGTTCTCAGGATCAAGCAGCACCAGCTTGTGGAGAACATCCAGAACGCGCTCGGTCTGGTTCCGCTTTTTGAAAAACTCCACGGCCTGGAGATACTGCTCGCGAGCTTCGCGACTCAACCCTTGAAGCTGGTACAGTTCCCCCAATTTCAGCAGGGTGTCGATGGAATTGGGATCAACTTTGGAAATCTTTCTGTAGATGGCGATGGCTTTGACGTTGAAACCTTCGCGAACGTAAGCCTCCGCCAGCCGGTGGAATTGCCTTAACCCCTCGGTGATGTTCCGATCACGAATGTAGAGGTCGCCAACCGTGTTGAGTAGAGACACGTCGGAGGGGTCATTATCAAGGATTTCTTGATAGAGCTTGATGGCTTGAGCAACCTTGCCTTGAGCTACAGACTTCTCAGCCTCTTGCAGCTTATTGGCCTTGTGAAAAGCCATCTACACGCTCCAAATGCCCCTCGGTGGTGTGGACTATCGGCTAAACGTAACATACGCCCCCATTCAAGTCAACGGAATGAGGGGCCTAACGCGACTTTGACTAAACCATTACAACTCTTGACGTTGGCAAGAACTGCGAGCTTTCCGGTCAAAAGAAAGAATGTGGTTTCCAACGGGATGCAACCGCCCCACCCGTTCGGCCTCGGGCACCTGGCGGCACGAGAGTTGGAATTTCCCGGCGCAATTCCCGTTCCCCTTTACCACGAAGCCAGCCGCTCTACGCGGGCTTGGGAGCGGGAGGCGGCAAAGTCCGCGCCTTTACCTCCGATTGAAAATTGGCCTTCCGGTGAGAGCCGTCGCAGAAGGGTTTGTTCTCCGAAGCTCCACAGCGGCAGAGCCCGATGGCGGTCCGTCCTGATAGATCAAAAGTGCTTCCCGTCGGGTCGCAAATCGTGAATTCGCCTTCTACCTTGATCGAACCGTTGGTGTTGATGGTGATTTTCGCCAAACTTCCCTCCCCTGTTGAATAAACTCAAGGCTGCTTAATAAATAATCCTTATTGCCGGAGGTTGCAAGCCGTCAGTTATGCGACGCAGCCTCAAAAGCCCTGCCTTCCGCCCGTCTCCGAGATTGGGAAGGCAGCCGCGTGTCCGTGTCCGCAGGGTCGCAATCATACCATTGTAATGGGATTGCCGGTTCCCCCAAACTGCGCATGGGGCCGTGGCAGGCCAAAGGGTCTGACCAGCGCCAAAATCAAAATTGCAACGAATACCAAGGCGATGGCTCCATGCAAGGCCATGCATTCGCGGCGGGCTAACGCGATTCTCCCCTCCTGGAACGCCCGCGCTCGAAAGGTGAGCCGCAGATCAAGCACTACTAAAATGACCACCAAAAGCAGTTTCGCGTGCAACCAGTATTGCCGCAGATAATTGGGGTCATGGGCCACGAGCATAAATCCCGTGATCACCATGATGGCCGCTCCGGGGTGCGCCAGACCTTTCAAAAGTTTCGATTCCACGCGGCCCAGGGTGGCGCGCGTCTCAGGAGAGGCTTCCTCGGTGTGGATCGCCAGGACATGAGTGACCATCAGGAGACTTCCCACCCAGAATACCAAGCCCATCATGTGAAAGACCAGCGTCCAGCCAACCATGCAACCTCACATCCGAGGGAGTAACAACTGCTTCCAGGCTAGTGTAATGGCCAGCAATTGTGTGGACAACGTAGCGCCGCCATCTTGGCGGCATTTGCCGGCAGGATGCCGACGCTACAACCGAAGCGTTGTCCATGCATTTCATGGAGACCACGCTAGTTCGGATTTCTCATCGGGCGAATGGAGCATCGAACTTGGGATCTTTTCCACCCCGAGGCATACCATTATAAGAGATAAGGACGGCTGGCCGCGGGAAAACCTTGGGGGCGGGTACTGGTGTCATTTGCGATACGCGGCCCCTCCCAAGTGCAATCATTCCCGCGAAGGCGGGAATCCNNTCCCGCCTTCGCGGGAATGACCTGTACTTCATAAGGGGTTCCATTCCAAATGACAACAGCGCCTACAAACGATACTTGTTAGCAACTCGATGGGAGGGGGGAAACGGCCGAGCGCGGGTCCGGCGCGAACAGCCGGACGAGGTTCGTTGACCGCGAAATTACCGCCCACAGTTTGTAGGTCGTTTCCGCCCGCTGTGACCTAACCCGGATTATTCATGAGGGACGCCC
>PLWR01000181.1 GCA_003165615.1 Acidobacteriota bacterium
CCATCGGGTTGAGCAACTGAAATTCCGTCCCATCATAGACGGCGGTGGCGATGTTGGCGGTGGTGAGGTCGTTCGCCCCCAGGGCGGTCGCCCCGCACTTGGTAATGGTGGTGGCGGTCAAGCCGTTGACGGCAAGGGTGGGGCCTGAGCCGGTATTGGCGGCGGTGGGTTTCCAGCGGACAGTCAAACCTGCTGTCAAAGCTGTAGCCGCGGGGGAGAGCGTCACGGTTTGCGCCTGCGCTGTTCCGCCGCCCGCCGCGTACCAGTTCACGCTGGTGTCGGAGGTCCCGATCAAGGATTTTGCCGCCGTGGCAGCACTCCCGGTGTTGTTGCCCCAGAAGTAGTGGGGAGAGAATGTTCCCAACGTCAAGGTCACGGCGCCCGTCGAGCTGGAGTTGGTGATCAGGTTTCCATCGCCGCTGAGGGAGGAAACTCCTCCCCCGGTCCCGCAAGACCCCCAAAGAGGGTCCGTTCCATTGGAAGTCAAACATTGCCCATTGGAGCCAACCCCCAGCCGGGTATTGGAAGAAGAATGGTAATAGTGCAGATCGCCCTCGGTGGTCAGAGGAGAAAGGGCATTGAAAGCAGCCGATGCGGTGCTCTGTCCGGTGCCGCCTCCTGCAATGGCAATCGTTGGAAGATCAGAACCGAGGAGGGCGCGGAAAGTCGGTGTTGTCGCGAGTCCCGAGCCCGGACCCGCCAAAACCGTGTTTGGTGTCTGGTTGAGAAGTTGGGGCGTGAGCGTTCCACTCGAAGTGACGGGAGATCCGGAAACGGTCGAGCTGAAGATGATCCCGTCGCCGGCCATGCCCACGCTGGTCACAGACCCGGAGCCGCCTGAAACACCGGAAACAAACATGGTGCGCACGTCGGTGATCGAGGAAATCGCCGTGCTGGTGGTGACGACCGTCGCGATGGGAATGGTCGTTGAAGTGAATCCCGTGGTGTTCGAGGCGGGCACGCAGTTGTTTGAAGTGTTGAGATACACATAGTTCGTGGCACTGGGCGCAAGGGTGAGAGTGCCACCCGCGTAGGTCCGAACGACATTGCTGCAAACGGCTGTCCCCTGAGCTAAATTCAAGGTCAGGTTTGATCCGGCTGTCGGCCAGTAGCCGGGCCCAAATCCCTGCACGTATTTCGCGTTGACGGGGAAGATCGCCTGCCCCGCCTGCGCCTGGGGCTGCTGGGCGGGAAGAACAGTGGGCAGCAGGCAGAAGGCAGTAAGTAGTAAGCAATCATATATTATGCACTTTGAGGTATGAATTCTCATGATGTGAGCGCCTCTATATCCTGACTCCTGAATCCTAAATCCGGCTTTTTTCACCATACCTGCACCTTCGCGGTCACCCCGGCGTCTGAGGCGACGAGATAGAGGTTTATGTTGTCCATGTCCGTCGGCGATTGCCACCAGATGGCGCCCGGGCTCGTCATGCGGACTTGGGCGCCCACGGGAAGGCGTCCTAGCAGATGCGGCACCGTAAAATTCCCGGGTCCCGATGGCGTCACGGGGATCTGGCCGAAGAGACTTGTCGCTTGCGTAACGTTTGTGATCTCGGTCCCATTGGTAACGATGACCCCAAGAAAGGCATCGCCGGGGGCCAGGGCAGCAAGAACGGGCCGGTAATAGTAACTGCTGGGCCAATTCTCCTGTTGATAAAATAGGTAAGAGGTGGCATTGACGGGGGCCGCATCGATGGTGGGGTCGGTGGGTGCGTAACGCGAGCCATTTGCGTAGAGGATTCCGTTCGCCACATTGGGATAAAGTGAATTGGAAGTGGCGAGCTCAAATCCGCTGACCACGCCGTTTAATCCCAGGTCGCCCACCAGCGTGTCCGCAACCGACGCCAGGTCGCTGAGGAATGCTACGTTGGCATCCAGCATCGCCATGTTGGAGTCCATGTCCGATTCGTATTGAGTAATCCCGTGCTGCGGCTGGACAAAGCCTTTGCGGGGCAGCACTGTTCTGACTATAGCCATGATTAGTCCTTTGTCTTGGTCCCTGGTCCATGGTCGCTTGCGACTGACAACCGACAACGGACGATAGACAGCTTTTCAATGACTCAATGGCTTGATGACCCGATCGATCAATCACCACTGACTCCCGCCGGAAGGTTGACACTCAGCCGCTGGCAAATCGCCATGACCTTCACTGTGCCTTGATTTTCCGCGCCACTCGTCGACCAATAAGTTTGGATCACGACCTTGCCATTGGCGTCATTCACGTCCAATTGATAGGGGCAAACAATCAGGTTGCCCTGGCCGGGATCGCTATTGGCAAGCGCCGGCGGGGTTGCTTGTCCCGGAACATATCCCGCTGCCGGCGTGCGGGAGGAATAGAGAATCGGGATAAAGAGGCATTCCGGGTAGCTGTAGCTGTAGCCATCCACGGGCGAGACGGGGGGCGAAACGGTGTCGCCGGGCCCGTAGTAACCCATGTAAATGATCTCGCAGCGCACTGCCCCGAACTTGGCATTGTGTGAGATCTTCGCCAGCGTGTAATCCGTCAGCGGTTGGCCGCCGGCAATCGTCGAGTCGGCCAAATCAAAAAATCCGGGAATGGAAGACATCAACATTTGGCTCATGCAAATCGTCCTTGGTCCTTAGTCTGATGTCCGTTGGCCGCCGCGGCGACACCACGGACAACGGACAAGGGACATCCTCTAAAAGATTGTCGAAAGTGCCTCCGTATACACCCCATTCGATGACGGGGTGATGAAAAAAAACGTCTCCTGCTCGTCCTCCGTCGCTTGCGCATACGGCGGCAGCACCAGGGAGGCCGAGGGCACGATTTCATAGGGGGAAGTGGTGCTGGCCCGGCGCATATCCAGGAGCGTGAAGCGCACCTGCCCGTTCGAATAATCGGGCGAGCGGCCGATAATTTCGCATGGGATATTGGTAACGCCGCGCCCGCCGCCGATATAGTCCGGAACCAGCGGGTGGGTGAGCGAAACCCAGTCTTTCAGTTCGGGCAGAAGCGCCCCGAGCTGCGTCACAAGTTGATACACGGGCGTGGCAAAACCATAGCGCCGGAAAAGTTGGTCGCCCAGCAGGAACGCGCGCAGCGAACCTCCGCGCCCCATTTTGAGCCCGGCGCTTTCCACCTGGTGGTTGTAAAGGTAACGGAAAAGGTTATAGCTCGCCTGCTGAAGCATGGTGACAGTGGTGTTGTAAGTGCGCGCGCTGGTGTTCGTGGCGTTGTCGTCCGCATCCAGGCGATAGGAGAGGGCGTTGATGACGGGCGCCAGGCGGACCTCGGGAATGCCGACGATGCTGCATTGCGTGAAGCCGAGCACCGGCGTCTGGTTCTCCGGGTTCTTCATCGCCTTCAGGGTGAGCTGGCCGGATGCGGTGACCACCATGACCAGGCCCAGGGGCTTCAGAATCTGATCTTCCAGCCAACTGCGCGCTTGCTGCGGTGAGGTGATCTTGAATTCGAGCCAGTCTCCTGAGAATATTGCGTCGCGCAGCGCCGTGATACCGGCCACATCGAGATAAGAGTTGGGATTAATCAGTGTGGAGGGGTTGCCGGTGGTGGCGATCGTCGAAAGTGGAACGTACTTGGCCCAGAAAGGATTCACCGCCGCCACCAGTTCGCCCGTGCCGCTTGCTTCCACAACAGCGCTGAGCGCCTGGTCCTGACCCACCCCCAGCTCGTTTTGCAGGGCGGCGAGAAAAATGTCGAGCGGGTTGCCACTAACCCAGCGCGGGTTGTCATTCGACACCGGATAGCTGTTGGCCAGCCACTGTGCGCCGCTGGGAAGCCAGGTGTTTTTCTGTCCCGGCAAGTACTCTTCCGGGCCGCCGTTCCCCCAAAGGAAAGCGCCCTGCGCGAAGCGTTTCAGGTCTTCCGCCTTGAGGATGACGCGGCCATCGGTATCGAAGCCGATTTCGGAAATCTGCATCACGTGCAGCGGAACGAAGTCGCCGATCGAATTGCCCGGAAAGCCCATGCTGAACGTCACGACCTGCCCGATCAAAGCTTCCTGCGCAGCGAGCGTGTGGAGCAAGCCGCCGGGATCGATGCAACGAATCTGCATCTGGCCAACGGAGCTGGAGCCATTCTTGTCGTCGATCGATTGTTCCGCCCCGGCTGGGACATACATATAGGGCAGCAACTGCGGCAGGCCCGAAACCGTGAGCAGCAGGCTGGGGTTGGTCGCCACCAGCCACATCCATGCGGTGGGGGCGAGGGCGGGCCAAACCTCAAATTCATAAGGCAGACCACGCGCCGCGAGCGAACAGGCGAGCAGCGATCCATTGCCCGTAGCCTGCAAGATTGTGGCTTGCCCCGCGATCAGCGTGGTGAGCGCCGCATCGATGGTCGTGCCGAGGCCGGTGAAGAAGCTGGCGAGGCCCGAGATGGAGTAGAGTTCGAGGAGCATCAGGATCATGCCCCAGGTGCCTTCTTGCCACACCGATGCCGGCGAGCCGGAATACCCGCCGGGGGAGTCGTTGTAAGGCTTCATTCCGCTGAACGGAGTGGTGACCTTAAAGGCTTCATTGTAAGAATTTGCCTGGTTGGAGAGAGCGACTGTCTGGTTTGTTATAAGGAAAGTGGTGTAAGCGAACTCGGCGCATTGCAGGGCGATGTCGTCCCGTCCCGCGGCGTGGGCCCACAGCGCCGCCCAATGGCCGGAGGCGTCCAGCGCCATGCTGGTGTCGAGAGTGTTTCCCGTCACCCCCTGGGCGAAGCGTCCCGGAATCGAGCCCGCGGGCGCAATGTAGAGGTTCGCAATCAGGCTGGTGTTGATGCTGGCGGCGGCGGCTGTGGCGGCTCCCGCCGTGGCGATGAGCGAGTTGGACTGTGCGGAAGTAATTTGCCCCGTCTTGGTCAAAGAGATGGCCGCCACCGGCAAGACGTTGGCGGCGCGTTGAAAGGCAAACCACAAGTCGATTTGGTGCTCAGTGGAAACGGTGGAAACCAATCCCGGTATCAACTGGTAACCCGGATCCTGGTAGCGCCCATACCCTTCGTAGAACAGGCCGTTCGTAAGGTCAGCCGCGGTGCTTTGCAGAGTGAGCAGGAAATTAATCATTCCTTGCAGGGTGAAGACGGAACTATAGTCCTGCGCCAACGGCATATAGACGCAGTAGGCGTAAACCACCCACGCCATCGCGCCGGCGCGGATGTAAGCCTGGTCCACCTGGCCGTTGTAGGTGTCGTAGCTGAAGCTCAGGGAATTCGCCGGCTGCAGGGTCCCGACGCTCAGGTTATCGAAGTAAAGGTCGGTGTTCGCCGCCGTAAGTGTGAGCTTGAAGCCGGTGATTTTGACCAGCGTGTCGCTGACAAGGCTTGAAATCTGAGATTTGAGATTTAAAAGTGTGGTGCGCCAGATGGTGGCGCCCGGCCCAATGGGCAGGGTGATCACAGTTCCCGCCAGGGTCGCCGGACCGGCCGCGCCGCTCGAGACCTGAATATCCGTCACCAGGCCCAGCGCCGTCACCACGCTGACGTCGAAAACAAAGGCCGCTCCCGCCGCTTCCATGTGCTCGAAGCTGAGATAAGTGTCGGTGGTATCGGGGAAGCCGCTGCCCACGTAAGTGAAGACATCATTCGCTGAGCCCGCATGAAAATCCAGAATGTTACCCGTGCCGTAAGGCGGCTCCTGGGGTGAAACGGAGTTGGCCGCCACGTTGGAGACAGTCGAGCCGGTACCGGTTTTTGACCACCGCGCCGTGGAACCGTCCTCAGCGTTTTCCAGCACCAGCGAAGCCAGGTAACCCGGGTTGGCGAGAAATGTATTCAGTTGGATGATGACTTTTTCCGCCGCCGCGAAATTCCCTGCGGACGTGTAGGCAAGGATGGCCAGGGCGCAATCATAGATGAAGCTGCGATTCTGCATGGCGGGGATGTCGGTGGCGCCGGGATTGGGAACAAAAAGCGGATCGCTGGTGGGAATGTCGAACGAGTGCGGCAGGTCCGAATACTCCAGCTCGGTCCCCAGGGAATCGAAAACTTCCGTCCATCCCACGATCGGGTCGTCATAGAGGATATGGACAGTAGGGATTCCGGATCCCGAATTCAAGATGATGGAACTGCCGGCACGCGCGTGGAAGCCGTCGCTCTGCACGATGATAGGAACGTTGTCTTCCTGTAAGTATTCTATGTCGGTCTTGATGCAGACCTGCGCCTTGTAGTTCGAGAGCTTGCCGCCCAGCGTGGTCCCGGCTTGCGGCGTCTGGCAAACGCCCGTATTGGTGTGCGCTACCCAGCCGGATGGAATCGTGGCGCCGGACCAGCCGCTCGCCGGGGGCGCAATGCTGGTGGGGTAGAGCGCCGCCATCAACAGGCCCGGGTGAACGTTACCCAAGCTCCACGTGTAACCGCCGGAATAAGCGCCGACCCCGAGAGTGACGGTGGGTTGCAGCCCGGAACTCCCCTGGTAATACCAAACATCACTATGGACAAACACATCAACCCGGTAAGAATTTTGGGCATTCAGCAAATTGAAGACGTAGCCCGTGGCCACCCAGCCGGCATTCTGATAACCGAGGGCAATGAGTTTCCAGACTTGGGTGTTGTCGCCGGTCAGAGCGCCGAGGGTTGTCGGCCAGTTGGGAGGATTGTTGGTGTTGGCGGTGGCGCCGTTGTAGAGCGCCATCTGGACGTTGTTATTCGAATCGACGATCAGTGAGCCGAAAGGGTAGTTGGAGTGGGACGTCCATTTGGCGATGACACCCGGCGTCTGTGGCAGTCCCGGGGTAATCCAACTGGAATTGGCGTTGTAAAGTAGCGTGTTAATCGATTGCTGCATCGACGAAGTCACTTCGTAGCCGTTCACCAGCAGGTTGCCCCAGGGGAGGGCCTGGCCCGATTCATTCACGGGGTAACCATCCGGCCCCAGTTGATTGTCCGCCCACAGGCCGGGCGGCATCGCTGCCACGATCGATTCAATTTGCGACATCGCCAAGGGAGCTTGTTGCGCGCCGCTCACCGTGAGGCCGGTCAGAAAATTAATCTGCGAGCTGAGGCCGCACTCCACCAGGCCCGCCGCAGGCTCTTCCGTCACGGCTGAGCTGGTGGCCCCTTGCGTCAGGAGGGCGTCGCCCAACCAGTTGCCGGCGGGGCTCGATTGCCGGCCGTAAAGCCACGCGAGCGATTGGTTCATCGCCTGCCAGAAGTTGCCGGGCCAGTATGTCGCTACATTGGGCATTGTGGTGGTTAACTTCCTTCGGTCAAACTTGCTCGATCTTTCTGTCCTGCATGAATTGACTCATTTTTTCATCGGGTCATTGAGCCATTGAAAGGCGCCGTACGCCTCGACACGGTCTTTAAATGAAGCAATGACCCGATGAATCAATGACTCAATGTGTCGGCGCTTCGCGCCGCTAGGTTCCCCACCCGCCAATTCCCCACGCCATTGCCCCATACCCGCTCTGGCTGAGCGGCTGGATTTGCAACAGGGTGAAGCTGGCGAGCACGATCCCGAATTGCGGGATTTGCAGAACGTACAGGGGCTGCTTCTGCGGGGCGTTCAATCCCGTCTGCCAGGTTTGATTTCCGCTAATCATGAGTTGGACTCGAAAGGCGAAAATGGAAAATCGAAAATCGAAACTGGAACATCGAAACGCGAAACCCCGCAACTCTGCCGAATTTCGATTTTCGAATTTCGAGTTTCGTTTTTCATGTAACAACCTGCCGAAACCTCAGGTGAAACGTGTACTGCCCCGCGGCTTTGTAGGCCGCGGTCCAATTGGTGTCCTCGAGCCAGAAGTTGGTGAAAGTGGATTGGGAACTATCGGGATAATAGGCAAAGACGCCGCCCTGAAGCGCAAAGTTCATGAACTGTGCCCACGCTGCCACGTCGCCGCCAATGCCCACCCACTCCAGATCGAGATCGAGGAAATTGTCGATGCGTTCGAGCACCGATTCGCGCACGCCGCTGGACGCCACGTTGTCGTGCCGAACGGCCACAGCGGAATAAGCAGGCACGCGCCGCGGCGGCCGCTGAAATGAGAGCGTCGCCGAGCCACTGCTGTAGGGATAGACGATTGCTGGGTTAGCCATTTTATTCTCGGGATCCGGGGTTCGGGGTTAGGGATTAGGGAAGGGAAAACCCGAACCCCTAACCCCAAATTCCGAACCCCGGCTTTTTAGTGTCCGACTGGCGAACCGCGCTGTGCGCTGGTTGCCGTAACGTTGACTCCTCGCGCCACCGCGCCGTTGACAGCGCTGGCCACATAATTCTCAAAGTCCTGCGTGCCGCGAATGATGACCACGCCCGAGCCAAAGCGCGCGGAGGCGCCGGCGGCGCCCGGCGCCAGTTCGGAATTCGGCATTCGGGATCCGGAATCTGGACCCCCGAGCCCCTGTCCCATGTCCCGTGTCCCGTATCCCGAGCCGCTCGAGCTCTGCCGATGACCGCCCGAACCGGCCAGCAGGGCATATTGCGCTGCCGCTTCAAAGTGCAGGCCCGCGGCCATGATGGCGGCGGGATTGGGCGGCCATGATCCTTCGGCGAGCAGAGCGATGCCGCGCGCCGTTTCCCAAACTGCTTCCACACCCGCCTGCGCCTTGCGGGCGGCAATCAGGCCAGCGAGGCCTGCGCTCACCAATTCGGCCCCCGCCGCTGACTGCGAGCGCAAGGCGAGGGTGGAGCGCTGCACGGCGTTCGAGTGCTGATCCGTTTGCGCCGTGGCCGTGGTGATTTCGGGCGACAGCACGCGGAAGGCCTCATGCATTTGACGCAGCGGCGCCACGGCCATCTGGCTTTGGGTGTGCAGGCGCGAAAACACCGCCACTGCGTCCTGCTGAGCCTTCGTGGTCTTCAGAACTTCCGCCGTGTGCTCGCTCATGGCCTTGGAGTTCTTCTGGAGGCCCGCGGAGGTTGCATCGAGAATCTTAAGCGCCGACTGCGCACGCTCAGGGTGCGTACCGAGTTGGAGTAGCAGGTTGAGGATGTTGTTTTCGCCTTTTTCCATTGTTAGCTCTCAGCTTTCAGCGGTCAGCGATCAGCTTCGCTTTGCCCGTTGTCAGTTTTCCGTGGTGTCGCCGCGGCGACCAACGGTCGACGGGCTACGCACCGCGGACCACTGACGTCATTTCTCCTTACCATTCGAGAACATTCTCACCCTTCTCAAACTCGCCATGGTCGCGGGCGGCGAGGGTCTCAGCCGCGGCGCAATCCAGCAGAAAAGCCGGCATGCCCGTGAGCTCCAGGAGTTTGCTCGGCCGGCAGCAGCTTCGCTTCGCCACTTCCCCCAAGTACAGAAGGCGCTCCTTGTCCTCCAGGAAATCGGCCGAGGTCTTCAGTCGAGGTAACAGGTGACAGGTTACAGGTTACAGGGGTCTGATCCCTGTCACCTGTGCCCTGTTCCCTGTTCCCTGTGCTGAACACCTCGCCTCGCAGCCAGCGGAAAATGAATTTCAAATCCTCAATCAGAATATCGGCGAGCCCGATTTCATCTGCCCCAGGAGCCGACGCAAAGCGGGGCTGTACAAATAAACGCGTGAGCGTCTCGGTGAGCCACTGGGTAAACGCTTCAATATCTTCCGTCTTAACTTCCTCGGGCTTGGCGTCGGTGACTCTGGCTTGAAGTTGTGTGCCCGCTCGACCCATGGCCAGCGCGGCGAACACCGGGGGCCGGCAAAGCAGAACCGGAAGCCCGGAACCCGGTAGGATGACGCGCTCAATGTTGGCGCGCTCCACTGCGCGCTTGAAATCTTCTGCTTTGGCAATACCGTTGCCTGACATCCAATTGCTCCTACACATGATGAATAGAAGGATAAAGTGTGAAAGGTGAAGAGCTGCGGCAGCTTTTACCCTTTATCCTTTAACCTTTAAACTTGTCTGTACACTTTCCCCCCGCGGTCACCCACCGGCCGGTTCAGGTCCGCGATTGCCTGAAACGTGACTTTGTAGGTTGTCTCTTTGCCGCGCTGGAATGGCAGCTTCAACGTTTCCTTTTGATAGGCGCGGTAGATCTGGGAGATGACAAACTTCGCGGTCTGGTCCTTGCGCTTGGAGATCAGCAGCACGCTGTACTTGGGCACGGGCTTGAGGCCGCCGAAGGCAATTTCTTCGTAAACCTGCGATCCGGCAGGCAGAGCGGTGTCTGTGCCCGTGGCGTAAGTGCCGTGGGGAATCAGAATCTGAAGCTTGTTGCAGTCAGATTCTTTCAAGGTGACCGCGATGGAGTCCACTTCGCCCGTCATCACCACGTCGATGGGCAGCGTCTCCTGGTCGGCAGTGGTTTCTTCAACCTTGGCGCCGATATCGAGATCGGTCACGCCTTCGAGTGCTCCCGCGAACAGGTAAGCCGGCGACAGCGCCACGCAGGTCCAAACCACGACGGCGCCGTCAGAAGTCACCGCGCCGAGTGTATTGCCCCAAGTGCTGGGCACGCTGGTGTACGTGGTGCCGCCGGTCGTGCACTCTTGAACGTTGCCGTTCGAGTCCACGATCATCTGTCCGGGGGTGACGGCTTGCCCCGCTGACCATGCCGGTTGCGAGGGCGTGCCGTCCGCGCCAATGAGGTGCCGCTTCCCGCTGGCGGGCGCGCAGACATTCAAATAAATCCAGCCAGGGCCCTGGTGAATCAGAGTGGGAGTGGGTGTTCCGAGAGGCATTTTACTGCTCCTTTCGAATAAACTTGTCGCCGTTCAATCTTCAATCGGGTGATCCGATGATCGGGTGATCGGGTGAACAGAGGCTTCGGTTGATACGTTTGTGATCTGCTAATCTGCTCTTTCTTTGCTCATCCGATCACCCGATCTCCCGATCACCCGATCCCTCACGTTTCCTCCAGCTCAAACAACACGGTGACCGTAACGCGCATGATGGGAACGTCGATGCCGGGCGGCGTGACCTGGCCCGGCGCATGGGACTCGACAAAAACATCGTTCACGGTCCCCGAGGCGTTCGGCACGGTCGCGCCGCTGGGGACGGTCTCGTGTTGAATGGGCAGGGAGATGGTCCAGTCCCCGAGGGAGGGCCAGGGTCCGGCGCTGGTAATGATCATGTCGAGCAGGCGCGCATAATCCTGTGCGTCCTCTTGCGCCATCTCCTGGTCGTACTGGCCGGAATCGAGCGCCAGGTTGATGCGCAGTTCGTGATGCCGTATCGCCTTGTCAGCGCCGCGGTCAAAGTTTGTGGGGCCGATTTCCAGGGAGAGCCAGGGCCAACCCGTCCGCGGCCCGGGGCCTTTGTGGAATTCCGCAATAGGAGTGAGCGGCTGATTGCCGTTCACGGCGCGCGCGGCGTTGATGACGCTGAGCGCCGCGGCCTGGTCGCGCTGGATAATCGCGATCAGTTGATTGACCAGAGGCTTGGCGAATTGTGCGTTATAAGCTTGAGTCCAACTCATTGCAGTCCTCAAATCGGGTCATTTAATCATCGGGTCATTGAGTCATCTAAAAGCTTTTCAATGAACCGATGACCCGATGAACCAATGACCCGATTCCCTAAAATTCTCTCCGGTCCCACTTCTTGAACACGTTGGTGGAATCCTCGTTCGAAGTCTCGCTCGGGTACTGGTCTCCGCCGGCGACGCCACCCAGTTGCGGGCGCGGCGTTTCGACTTTGGCGAGAGGGTCGAAGAGGTAGTCGTAGTCACCGCCCTGGGCCAGCGGTTTGCCCTCCGCGTCGCGGGCGTTGAGCTTGTTGGACAGTTCATGGAATTCGTCCTCAAAGCCCTTCGCCACGCGGACTGCCGCGGCAATTCCGGAGGTTTCAAACACCTCGGCGAGTTGCGCGCAGGCGCCATACCGGTTGATCTTTTCCAGCAGGTTCAACTGGTCGGCGCTAAAGGTTCCCTGCCAGGCGGTGAAACCCAGGCTCGAATAGGCTTCCTGGAAGCGCCGCTGCAAGATGGCATCAATTTCCCCCGCCACGTCGTCAATGTAATTCTGGATGAGCGTGTCGGACGGTCCCTTCGCTCCACTGCGCGTAAACGTTGGAAACATGCCGGCGACTTGGGTGATTGTGGTGTAGCTCATAAATACCTCGCGCTGAGGAGCTGGGTTCTGGGAGCTGGGTTCTGGGGGAGCGCTTGTCCCCAGCACCGAGTCCCCAGCCGCCGCTCTTATACCGTGACGTAAACACTGATCGTCGTCCCGCTTCCGGAGTCGATCGTGTAATACAGATTGGTGGCGTCCGCTGCCTGGGTGCGATGCACGGCCACGTTGGAAGTGAGCAGGACTGACTCGTCCTTGGGCGGCTCCCCGATCGCCTGATTATTGGGCGCCACAATGCCGTGGGCGATGGTGTTGGCTCCGCTGGCGAGACCGGTAATGTCCACCCGGATGCGCCGTACAAGCTGACGGCGGTCGAGGCGGAACGTGTAAAGCGTGGTGTAAGTTGCTGAAGCTGACATAAAAACCTCCAGGTTCCAGGTATCAGGTGTCAGGTAAACCAG
This sequence comes from Acidobacteriota bacterium, assembly GCA_003165615.1. The sequence goes on from PLWR01000181.1 coordinate 12,358, forward strand.
GTGCCAGATATCGGCTCCGGGGCTCAGGTCTTTTGCTGGCACCTGACACCTGACACCTGGCACCTGACACCTATTTTCTCTTTGCCGCCTTCGCGGCTCGGAACGCCACGAACTCTTCGTATTCAGCCTTCTCGGCCGCGGCTTTGGCGGCGGCTTTCTCCGCATCTTCCCGGGCTTTCTTTTCCCGGGCCTCCGCGCCGCCGATGGGATCCGGCTTGCCGTCAAACAGGGGCACCTGGCCGTAGATGAGGACGCCGGCTTCTTCCTCGGTCAGTTCAATCTCGCCCGAGGCATCCACCGGAATGGGCTTCCCATGGCCCCCGCTGGGCAATTCTTTTTGCCCAACCGCGCCGCCGGGAACGTACAGAACGTTTTTCTTCTCGATGGGTTGTAATACCAGGTACTTGGGCATTGAAACGCTCCCTTCAGAGGTGTCAGGTGTCAGGTGCCGGGTGCCAGGCTTACTGACACCTGACACCTGGTACCTGAAACCTTCTTTACGCGACGGCGCTTTTGAACACGTACATCGCGCTCGGCACGACCAGCTTCACGCAGTAGTAGGTTTGGAATTCGATCATGTCGCCACTGCGTTCTTCCACCCGATAGCGCTTCACCAGCATCCCGCCGTTTTGCGGAACCCCGTAGAGCCAACGGAAAGTTGTGCCCGGCGTGATCATCATTTGTCCCTGGCCATTGGGAACGTAAGCCAGGATGGCGTTCTTACCCCACAGGTAATTGAGGTTGTGCGCCACACCCTGTTGGGCCGTGTCATAAAGCGCCTTGGCAACAATGAAGTTGTCAACATTGAATAATCCTGCAAGCTGCTGATCGGTGGGGTACCCGAGCGGCAGCGCGTGGTTCTTAAAGCGGTCGAGAATGACCGGGTGCTGGATGAGCTGCAACCACACGGGATAGCCCAGCAGGAGGGTGTTCGGTTCCTTGGTGCTGCTGAGGAGGATGGTGGAGCGCTGCGCGGTAATGGCGGCAACGGGATCCGAATTCTGAAAATCGCTCCACTGCGCCGTTCCCGTCAGCGTCGTGCTGGGCACGGAGGCGGAGTTCATGATCAGGTTGAATACCGAAAGTTCGCGCTGCTTATCGATGATGTCGGCCAGGGTTTCGGTGGTGAAGACCTCGGGTCCGGTGGAGAGGTCCCACTTGGCGCGGAGCTCGTCGGGGATGAGTTGCTTCTGCGCTTTGCCGTCGCAGTAATACTCATCGTTTGACATGCGCCAGGCGGGCAGTTCATTGGCTTCGCTGCCCGGCGCGCGCTCGGTCTGGTAGGCCTTGAAGCGTTCGAACCCGAAGATCGGGTAGCGATCGTTTTGCTTCGAAACCGGGAAGTCGGGGAAAAGCCGTCCCGCCACAAAATCCTGGTTGCGGTAGACGACGGAATAGTTGGTCAGAAATTGGTCAAGATGGGCTAAAGAAACTTCCATGTTTAAACCTCGGGGCTAGGGTTTTGGGGTTAGGGGTTAGGGAAGACCCGAATCCCTAATCCCTAATTCCTAATCCCTGGTTGCGCGCAGCGTGGTAGTCCGAAGATTCCACGCCGGGCGCCACACCGCCGGGGATCGGGGCTCAGTCTTCAGGGCTCGGCATCCCGAACCCCTAATCCCTAACCCCTAATCCCGGCTTTTTACAGCTTCACCTGCTGCAGCGTCACGGAGATCCGAATGCGTTGGTTGATTGCGGTCGACGGGTATTTCGCCCGCCCGACGCAGTAGTACATGGTGCCCACGGTGCCGTTGCGAATGGAGGTCACGCGGCCGTAGGTGTCAGCGATATAGACCAGGTCATCGGCCTGGATGGTGGTGTCTGCCGCGATCACTTCGGCCTCCGGCGCGAAGGTAATCAATCCCCAGGCGCGGCCCTGGGAAACAAAAGGAGAGGGTGGGACGGTGCCGTTGATGGGATTGCCGGAGATGGGGTCAAGCCACAGTTCTGAAGTCAGCGGGTAGCCGGGCTCCACCACGTCCTGGGCCAGGACGCCCACGGGTTGCACGTTGGCGCCCGTCGGCAGTCCCATATAGAAATCTGATTCCGTTGTGGGGTTGGTGACCGGCAAGCCCATGACCGTGCCGCGCAGAGCGCGGATGTTCGTGTCGAACTTGGCGGCCGTCAATCCTTGATTTCCAAGCATAGTTCCTCCTTTTAAATGCTGTCAGTTGTCCGTTGTCCGTAGTCAGTCGCCCGCGGCCCGTCGAGCCTAACGCACAACGGACCACGGACTACGGACCACGGACAGCTCTTACGCACTTTTCGCATCGGACCGGTAGTTCTTGAGCAAGTCGGGATTATTCTTCGCGACCAGCGCGCCGGCCTTGCGATGGGCGTCCAGTTCGTTGAGTCGCGGCTCCACCTGCAGGAGCTGCTGCTTCTTTTCCTCCACCATGCGCGCGAAGAGTTGTCGCGGTGATTCGCCGGTTTCTGAACCCGTGCCGCCGAGGCCGACGACGGAGTTCGGTTTGTACATGGCCGGACGGTCTTCCACCAGCGACTTGAAGGCCGCGCTGTCAGAAAGCGCCAGGCGCAGGGGTGCGCCCGTTGCCATCATGGCCGGCGTGACCTGGCCGCGCTGGAAGGCGCTCAGGACGCGTTGTTCGGCGTCCTTGGCACGGCGCCATGCCGAGCGGCTGATCCTTCCGCTGTCATCGAGCGCATCCAGCCGTTGGGGATTCAGCCGGCCGTCCGCGCCGATGCTCTCGCACAGCAGAGTGACCTCGGCCTTGGGCGGATGAAGCGCCAACGCCAGCAGGGTGCGGATTTCTTCCTGCGTCCTGCCCTCCGCGCCCACTTCACTGGCGAACGTCGTATAGGCATCGGCGCTCAAGGTTGAGATGCCCGCGCCACGCGCGCTCAGATTGTCTTGATTGGCTCCCCCCTCATGGCTGACGTGTTTTGCCACGTAGCCGCAGAGGTGGTCGTTCTCGATCTCACCGACCTTACGATCTCCGTCGTAGGCTTCGTGTGTGCCGTCGGCGGAGCACTTCAGAGTCAGGTTGGGCATTGTTCCTCCTTGTTCCGCCGAGAGGCGGGTTGGCATCTGGGTTCTGGGTTCCGGGGACTGGGGACTGGGGACTGGGGGATCCCCAGCACCTAGCCCCCAGCACCCAGCCCCTTGCATTGACAGCCAGATTTCCGGCAGTTCATCCAAAAACGGTTGGTTGGTCAGCGCCACGCTGGTCAGCGTCAAGCCCTGGGACTCACCCGTTTTGCGATCGGGGTATTCCTTGGCGAAGGCCGCGGACACGTAGCGATACTCCCGGTTCTTGATCATCTGGCGGGCGCGCGCCGTGGGCTCGTAACGGCCGTACAAAATCCATCGGGGCTGGGGGCTGGGGGCTGGGGGCTGGGTTTTTCCCGTGTCCCGTGTCCCGGGTCCCGGGTCCCGGAATTCCTCCGGCTCATCGAGCGCCAAGATACGTCCCGCGCTGGGGGTGGGCTCGCCGGCGGCGCGTTCCAGGTCCTCGCTCGCGTGGTCGTAGTCCACGTTCAGATCGTGGTTGGCGAGTTTCTGAAAATTCTCCACCGCATGGCACAGCTCGTCGCGGGTGAAGGAAACATCGCGGCCGCCCTTCACCCAACTGCCCGTGACCAGAATGGGAATGCGCGCGAGTCCCTCGGCGGGCACGGCGCTGAGCTGGGATATAAAGTGGTAATTCTTGTTTTCGTCAGACATCGTTTTGTTCCTCAAATAATCGGCTCATCGGTCCATATTTCAGGTGTCAGGGGCCAGGTGTCAGGAAAGGCCTAACACCTGGCACCGAGCTCCTAGCTCCTACCTTACTGACACCTGACACCCGACACCTGGCACCTTTTCTTCACTGAATCCAATTGCCATGCACCAGCAGTCCGCTGACCTGAAGGGTGGTAGCGGTCGTCCCCGCGGTGGTAAACACCATCTCGAAGCTCACCTTGGTTTCGTCGGTCAGCGTAAACGGCGTGCCAAAGGAAAAGTCGGCATTATAGAAATACCCGGAGGAGGTGGTGGCAAGCTGTAAGGAAGCGGGATTCGAGGCGAGCGTGCCTCCCACCGATGCCAGGGTATCCGCCGCCGAACCGCCATAAGCCGGGTAGGCATTGGTCTTGAGCGTGGGGGTGGCAATGGAAGATAATGCCGTAGTTTGAACGCCATATTGCACGGCAATATCCTTGGCTACAAACCCCAGGCCGGATGTCGTGCGCCCCTCCAGTCCCAGGTCGCACGTCATGGTAACGGTCCCGGCGGTGGTGTTGGTGGTGCCGCTCCAGGCGGTCTGATTGGCGGCAAGTCGCGTCACTCCCGGTGTACCGCTAAAAGCCGTGGTGGTAGCGGTAAAGGTGCAATTGGTGACCGGAACCATGAGCAGGCCATCGTTGTAGGTTGCCGGGATGGCGCCCAGCACGTCTTCCGTGGCGATGGCGCAGCCGGTGATGTTTCCGCCCGCACTCGCGGTGCAAAAATAGAGGATCGCGCTGCCGCTTGCTGCGGCGGTTGGATAGGATGTGGTGGAAGAGAGCGAGGTGCCCGATCCCGGCCAATAGACAAGGTTGCACGATCCCGCCAGGATGCCGGCCTGTGAACAGGATGTTTCATTCGCGGTCAGCGCGACGGTGCTGCCGGAAATTGCATTGCCGGATCCTTTTTGATAAACGGTGCCTGAGGTGTAGTTGAGGGTCAGGCCCGAGGCCGCCCAGGAAACGCTGGGGATGCCGAAGCTTCCCTCCAGGCTCGAGTAGTTGGTGCCGCCCACGACGGGCCCCGCTGTGCCCTGGCCGAGAAGAACAGTTGGCAGCAGGCAGAAGGCAGTAAGTAGCAACCCGATCGTCTTCAACTTCAGGTGGGGAATTGTTTTCATCGTTCTGCTCCTTTTTGCATTTAGGTAACAGGTAACAGGTTATAGGTTACAGAGGCTGTCCCTGTTCCCTGTCACCTGTTCCCTGTCCACTACTTATAGATCGCCGTAATGGTGACCGGCGCGCTGGTTCCGTAGGCGGAGCAGGCGAAGGTGTATTCGCTCAACTGGCCGAATCCCGCCGCCGCGGAGTTGCTGACAGTGGTCGTGGTTACGCCGGTGGTTACGGGCGCTTGCTGATAGATGTCCCAGGCGTTGATGGCATTGGTGGCCACCGTCACCGTCGCCGCCCCGCCCAGGGTAAGAAAGTTGGCGCCGTCGAAACTGGTTTTCGCCTGCACCGTGCAAATCGAATAGCTTCCGGCAACCGTCCCGAACACCCACGTCAAATGCGCGGTGGTAGCGCCGGTGGTGGACGTCGGGTTGGTGGTGATTGCAGCCCCGGCAATCGTCAGCAGGGGATTATCCAGAATGTAACTGAACGCCGGGAAGCGGTGCGAGCTGTAGGAATCCGCGCTCACCTGGGGCAGGCGCAGGTTGGAAAGCGCCAGCAGCACAATCACGACTGCCGCAAAGAAGGAAAGCAAGAAAGTGTTGCGTAGGGTTCTCATAGAGTCTCCATTTAGAAAGTATCGGGTGATCCGATGATCGGGTGAGCAACCTGCACATCTGATTTCCCGATTTGCTGAATCGGTCATCCGGCGTTGGTGTTTCTTCTTCATCCGATCACCCGATCTCGCGGTCACCCGATCTCTTGATCTCCCGATCTCCCGATCGTTTCGTCATCAACGTAATCGCTGAATCCCAGTTCATGGCGGGCCTGGTTGACGCTCGCGCGGTCGGAGACCCACGCTCCCGCCTGGGCAAGCTGGGCGATGATGGCCGACATGGTATCGATGGACCGGGCCTGCACGTTGGCGGGAATGAGATAGGGCACAGGCGCGTCGGGCCCGAAATTCCACTGCACCAGCCGGCGAATGGTGGAGTTGCGGATCTGGTGCGCGATGTAGTCGGCGGTATTCTGCGTGGCCAGCAGGAAGAAATCGGTTTGCGATTCGCCCAGCGCCCGCGAGCCGCTCTGCGTCTGGCCGAGCTCCATGAACATGGCGAGGCACGACGTGGCGATTTGCTGCTTGTGGTATTGGATGGAGGGCATGATCTCGCGAATGCGTCCTTCGATGCCGACCAGCTTGAACTGCGCGCCGTTGGGCAGGGAGAGGCCGGTCTTCTCGTGCGCGGCCAACTGGGTCACCCAATTCTGGGCGGTCTGCAGGTCCTGTTTGGAAGGATTGGGCGGCAGCATGATCATGGGCACGCCCAGCGAATTGCGCTCGCAGGCGATGGCGTCAATCCGTTCCAGATGCTTTTTGACAAACCAGTGCGGATACATGGCGCGCGTCAGGGGAATGCCCCAGAAGTTCGCGCCTTCCTGATCGTGGGTAAAGATGCACGCCTTGTCGGTGGGCAACAGCACGTACTCAAAGCGATTGGAGCGGTAGCCCCATTGCTCCAGGGCATAGAGGGTTTCGCCGTCGTCATAAACATAGGGAGGAAGGCTGGGATCGACGGTGTGCGGATCGGTGTGCCAGCGGTAAAAGGTGAGCGCCTGGCGGTCTGCCATGCGGCGCAGGCGGATGCGGTCGCCGTCGATGGCCATGACTTCCTCGTAACAGGCGGCGCCAAAATCCTGCATGCGCAGTGCGCAGCGCACCACTTCTTTCCAGCTCTGGGTGATCCAGCTTCCGGTGTGGGTTTGCCATTCCAGGCCGCTGAAAAAGTTCTCGCGAATGAAGTTTGCGACTTCTTTGGCCTTGTCGGTGGTCTGGCCCGCCCGCAGTTCCATGTCCGGCGTGGGCTTGATCTGCCACTGGGCGGAAAGAATGGGAAGCTTGCAGGCGCGCAAGGTGCCGGCCACCTGGCCGTCGCCGCGCCGCATTTCCTGATACGTCCAGATGCCGTTCAAGCCTTCCAGCTTGGGATTGTATTCACCCAGATCGCGGATAAAGCCGGAGGTGATGGGGGTTCCCGGAAGTCCCATCACCGGCACCCAGCCGGCGCGGATTCGTTCCGTGTAATCCGCCACCGAAATCGGTTCCGGCGGAGGAGTCATGGGCACGGAGTGGGTGGGAGCCACGGGCAAACCACCGGGGGTGGTCATGGGTGGGTTCAAGGGCTGGCGATCGATCGAAAAGGTGCCAGGTGTGAGGTGTCGGGTGTCAGGGCTTGCACTCGCGAGTTTTTCCCTGGCACCTGGCACCTGGTACCCGACACCTATTTCTTTGTCCGCCAGCGCCACGGCACGGTCGATCTGCGTTTGCAGAGTTTTCGAAGCCGATTTTCCGTCGCGGATGAGATGCCGCATTTGGTTTCCGTTTCCCGAGCTGTGTGACTTGGTCATAGGTTTTCAGTTCTCAGCTTCTTTAGTGCTGAGCCTCAGCTCAGCACGTGCCGACCTCAAGGCCGGCGCCACATCCGTTCTTCCACTTTCCCTTGGTCATTCATCCACCGCTGTGCTGCCTTTCCATGACCCGATGACCCGATGGCCAAATGACCCGATCACAGGACCATGTTCGCGAACCCCGCCATCACGGGGCTCCCGACCAGGCCCGTAATATCTTCAAAATGGCCGGTGCGTTCGCTCGCGGCATTCACCACCATGGCCAGGGCCCAGAAGCGGTCGGCGTGGCCGCGGTCAGTGTGTTCGGCGTCAAAGCGCACGTTGCCCGCCAGGGTGACAAAGCGTTTGACGGAATTGATGTCGGCGCGCACCTCGCGATTGTCGGGAATGCGCACGGTGCGCTCCTCGAACGCCATCTTCACCATGGGCGCCAGGCGCTCCTTCAATGCCGCGGTGAAAGTGACCGGCTCAACCATCGCGCCGTACTTCTGCACCAGGTGTTCGGCGAGCATCATGCCAATGCCGGATTGGTCCACACAGACGCGGCGCACTAAAGGTGTCAGGTGTCGGGTGTCAGGTGTCAGGTTAAGCACGCTGGCACCTGGCACCTGATACCTGGCACCTTCTATCAGTCCGCTGATGGCCTTCTCCTGCTCGTCAAACGACACGCCCTTGAGCGTCAGCAGGCGCCGCGACCAAAGCACCCCGCCCACCTTTTCGAACAGCCAGGCAATGGTCAAATCGCGCTTGCGGCCGATGTCGACGCCCAGATAAAGGTCTCGGGTGGAAGGTGTCAGGTGTCGGGTGTCAGGTGTCAGGGCTGCGGTTTCAGGTTTTCCTGGCACCTGATACCTGGCACCTGACACCTCGTTCCCTTCCGTGGTGGCTTCCTCATGCACGCACGTGGAAATCAATTCCACGGGAATATAGTTCTGCGCGTCGGAGAGGAACTGGCAGCAGTACTCCTGAAGCCACGTCTCTTCGTCGTCGCAGCCGGAGCGGAGGAGATCGATTTTCGCGGGCAGCCCCTGGGCGACGGCGTCGTAGATGTCAACCTTATGACCCGACCAAAGAGCAGGGGTTAGGGGTTGGGGATTAGGGATTGGGGATGGGGGATTCGGGTTCAGGGAAAACCCTTCCCTAACCCCTAACCCCTGATTCCCAACCCCTACAAGGCCTGCGGCCTTGGCGACCTCATAAAACTTCCCCGCCGTTCCATTAGGCGTGGAAATAACTTCAATGGAATAACCGCGGGTAATAATAGGAAAGCAGGCGGCGTAGATTTTGCGGGCGTCGCCGTGGAAGGCGAATTCATCCAGCACAATGTGGCCGGTGTATCCGCGCGCCGTGTCGGGGTTCGCGGGCAGGCCGATGATGCGGGAGCGGTTGTGCGGGAAATACACTTCCATGGTTTTGTCGTCGGTTTCCGGCAGCTCGTCAAATCCCGGCAGGATCTTGAATTTCTTAAAGGCCACGCAGAAGTCCTTGACCTTCTCCATAAACAGGCGTGATTGGCGTTCCCCCTTGGAGAGAATGATGTATTGCGTTCGCCTTCCGAGGCACTTGACGACGGCGCGCAGCGCGGCGGCATAACTCTTCCCACTCTGCCGGCTCCAAACCGCGATCTTGAGTTGCGAGTCGTCCATGATCCAGCGGTCCTGGTAGGGCAGGACGGGGATGGACTGTTTCAGCAGTTCCCGAATAGAAAAGTTCGGGCTTTGCGGCTCGCCATCCGGCGATGGGGTGATCGACGATTGTGAACTTTTACGTTTTGCCATTGGCGCTTTGCCTTTTGCCTTGCTCTCGATCAATCGGTTCATCGGGCCATCGAGGAGTAGCGCAGACCTGTTTTTCAAGGTCTGCGGCTCTTCTGACCGGCGTTGCCCAAGGGCCGCGGACCTACAGAACAGGTCGCGCTACCCATTCAGGAACCCACCGGATCGCACCCGGCGGAAAGAAGGGGCGGCGGCGGGTCTTGCTTGCCGGCGCACAGGAGGGGCGGGCGGGGTGGCTCAATGTCCGTCATCCCAATACCGAAGATCTCTTTAACTTGTTCCACCACTCTTTGCGCCTTGGCGTAATCCTCGGCCGCATCCCCGGTCTCCCAACTGTCCTTCCCCGCTTTCGTGCCGGCGCTGCGTTCCTTCATCTTCTGGCGGTGCTCTTGCGCGTAGAGGACGAAGTGCTTTTTCATCAGTTCCACTTTCTGGCCGTCGTTCATGACTTTCTTAAACCCCATCAATTGCGGCGTCGTCATCTCCTGGAGGCTTTCCCAGAGCAAGGCGTTCACGCCGGCGGTCAGGCCGTCTTCGCCGACCAGTTGCGCGACGGCTTTCATGGCGGTTAGCCGCTCCATCACCGCGTCCTTGCGCACTTGCCAATGTTTCTTCTTGTAGGTACTGACGGCGGTCGCGCCGGCATCGATGTGATACTTGTGCTCGATCATCCGCCGGACTTGCGGGACGCTGGCATACTTGTCGAACATCGCGTCCACAACCTGCAGGAGGTCCGGGTGTTTAACGCTCAGGATTTGCAGTTTGCATGCCTGGTCTTTGGCCACTTAGTTTCTCCCCTCGCTTACCCATTGCTGGTAGGCGGTCATGGCCGCTCTGGCCTCCTGATCGCGTTTGCGCGGCACGTTCCAAAATTGCCTCTTATACTTCCAAAGGGTGGTGTGGCTTAGGCGCTCGCCAAATTCGACCCGGATCATAGCCGCGACAGCCTGTATGCTCGCGAAAGCCTCAAACATCGCATCCACCTTCTGGACCAATCCCCGATGACGGGCGCCAAGAACGTGCACTTTCGATACGCCGAGTCGTCCCATGGAATTTGACCTCCGAACTAATCGGGTCATCTGGCCATCGGGTCATTTACAGATCGGTTGATCGGTTGATTGCACTTTTGCTCTTCCCATGGCCCGATGAACCGATGACCCGATTGCCCGGTTGCCCGATTACCCCATCTCCTGACGCTCAGCCCGCCACACACTCCGACATTCCCATCGGTACTCGTTAAGGGAGGCGCGGCCGATGCGCTCGCCATACTGGGCCTGGAGGGCGGCCGCGATCGCGCGCACGGGGATAAAGGCCTTAAGCATCGCCTCCACCTGCCGGCACAATCCGGGATGCCGGTGCTCAATCTCTTCCAGTTTCGAGAATTTATGTACTGCCATGAAAGTTGACCTCTCTCGGAATCGGTTCATCGGGTCATCTGGCCATCGGGTCATTTACGGAACAGCTCACCGGTTGATTGGGCTTTTGCTCTTCCAATGGCCCGATCACCCGATCACCTGGCTTCTCCCAGCGCCGCGCACCGCCGGTCGAATTCATCCACTCCGTTGGCGGTGATGCGGGTCCAGCGGATGATTTCCGGGATGCCCACGCACTTTTCCACGTCCATCTCCACCCAGCCGCGGTCGCGCATGTAGCGCAGGTGAAATTCCACGGCGGCCAGACTCACGGGGCGGAGGCAGTCGTCCAGATAGACCAGGATGGTTTTCGGGGTCACCGGCTGGAGTCCGCATTCGTTCAAGTAGCGAAGAATCTCCGTGCGGTCGAACTCTTGTTCACACTTGCTTTTCACCTTTACCATTTGTTTGCCTTCTTTTTGACTCCGAAATTGCGGGATCAGGTGTCAGGCGCCAGGGGTCAGTAAAGACCGCATTCCCCGCGCCTAAGACCCCAACACCTGGAACCGAGCACCGCATGCCTCGCACCTATCACCCACCACCTACGACCTGCTTGCTGGCGCTTGCCACCTGCCACCGGCTGGCAGGCTGCGGAAAAACTCATTGGCACTGTCATTCTGAGGAGCCAGCAGGCGGTCCTGAGCTTAGCGAAGGAAGAATCTCGCATAGCCGTGAACACGCTCAGAGCGAGATCCTTCGCTGCTGCTGAGGATGACAGCATGGGGGCGTTTTTCCGCAGCCTGCTAGGATTCATCATGCCCATAACAGGTAAAGCCCTCGATCTTTCGCGCCATCAGCCGCAGTTCCCGGCCGATGAGCTCGCGATCATTCCCGATTTTCAAAATATCTTCGCGGGTGCTCATCAGCAGGACCTTTAACTCCACAACCTGTTCGGACACGGCGTTCTGGTTCTCGACGGCATTTACGGCGCGCTCCAGACAATCAGCGCCCTTTTCCATGCTGATGGGGATGCGCAATACGCCGCGCGTGGCGGCGGCAAAGAGCCGGTAAGCTCCCACTCCCGCCATGCAGGTGCCGAGAAAACCACCCGACCCGAGTAACAACGCTTGAACCGTGGCACTGTTAATCATATGGAACCTCGAGAGTCAGAAATCAGGAGTCAGGAGCCAATACCCCACGACCGGGGCCGAACGGCTGACTCTTGGCTTCATGGCTCGCGAGTCAGGCGTCAGAATTTAGGGACAGGGTCCGAACTGCTGACTCCTGGCTCCTGACTTCTGGCTCCTTGGCTCGGCACCACATGCCGCCAAAAACCGTCGTACAGTGCGTGTTGGGCGGCGAATTGAAGGACGGCCGATAACAGAAAGGTGGCGAGTCCGTGCACCAGCGTGGCCTCGTCCGGCCAGCTCACCGTGAGACTGTGGGGGGCGTGGACAAACTCAATCCCCATCGACGTCAGCAGCGCCGCAACCCCACTGGTGAGCATGCAAATCCTCGGCTTGTTCTGATCAATCCAGGCGAAAGCCACGCTCTGGCTGCGCTTCGCGAGCTGGATCAGCAGAGGCATTACGAAGGTTATTAATGCTTGTATTTGAATTGAGTTGGAATCCATGGTTTTTTGTCCTTAGTCGCTTGTCATTGGTCCGTGCTCGGTTGTTCGTGGTCAGTTGCAACGGACGACCGACAACGGACAACTGACAGCCTTTAGGTCATCCTCCAACGTCGCCAAATCAAACCCATTGGGTGAAATTCCGCTGGCGTTGAGCCAGTCTTTTGACACCAGCGCGTACGCTTCGCTGCAATACTTCTCAAACCACGCCCAGGTCATTTTCTTGAGTTGGCCCCAGGTGACACACGTCAGCGTTGGGGGCTCGGTGCCGGGGGCCGGGGAGAAGGCGCCAGGTGTCAGGTGCCAGGTCTCAGGGTTCGTGCTTGAACGGTTTTGCCGTAAATTCGTAAGTTGGTCTCGGACGCCAGGTACTGGTTCGCTGACACCTGGCATCTGACACCTGACACCTGGTTTTTCATACCCCACCACATAAACCGCGTGCCCGCCCCAGCTTCCCGGCTCGTCATTGGGGCCGGGATTTGCCGGCACGTCCCATACATCCTGGTTTTGCGCGCTGATGGGTAATTCCACGCCAATGTAGGCGCCACCAAACAACCAGATGGCGGTGGCAATGTCGGGAATCGGGTGATCGGGAGATCGGGAGATCGGGTGATCCGATGATCCGGTGATCAATTGATTGACTTGTTTTTGTTCACCCGATGGCCGCATGGCGTCGGTTGATCCGGTAATCCGTTGATCCGATGATCCGCTTTTTCCGCTGCTCACCCGATCACCCGATCTCCCGATCACCCGATCCATGGATCTCCCGATCACCCGATTCGCTGTTTCCCGCGAATCATGCAAGTCAATGGAAACGTAAGCGTCGAGGGAGTGCCCGTTGAACGCTTCCTGCCGCCAGTCGTTCAGGACGTTCAGCTCCACTCCGCCCTGATCGGTCATGGGGTCGGCGGGGTTGTAGCCATCCCACTTCTCGTAGCATGCGAGGATGGTGGAATCGGGCACGGTCAGCTCCTTGCCGGCATTCGCCGTCCAGGTTTGAACGGCGTGCCCGACAGCCGCAATCGTGCAGCAGCCCAGCTTGTCGTTCAGCATCATTCCCCAGTCCGCGATGCCGTGCGCGTAGTCAACTTGGGAAGGCGCGGGGGGAAGCGTGCCCGTCATGTAGCGCGCCAACTTCAGCGTGCGTGGGTCGTGGCGCTTGGGGCGCTTGCCAAGGTGCATCGCACTGTGATCTATCGCCATGACTGGTCCGTGGTCCTTAGTCCGTTGTCCTTGGTCCTTTGTCCGTTGCAACTGCATTTCTTCAGTCCTTCGTCCTTGTCCCGTTGTCCGTTGCCACCGCTACTCCGTTGTCCCTGGTCCTTTGCAACGGACAACTGACAACGGACCACGGACAGCTTTTCAATGACCCAATGGCCCAATGACCCGATGACCCGATTATTCGAGCGGCTTGAACCTCGGGTCGCCCTGCACAATCTTGTTGAATTCGCGCTTGAAGTCCTTCCCCTTCCAGCCCTTCGGAATTCGCGATTCGGGATTCGGGTTTGGGGATGGGGAAGCTAACCCCGAACCCCCAACTCCTAATCCCGATCCTGGGGGCACCAGGGCGGAGATTTCGGTGACTGCCTGCGTGAGTAATTGCACCACCTCGGTGACCGTGGTGGCGGTCTTGGCATCCTTGATTTGCGCGGCCGATTCGAGCTGCGCCACGTTGCTGTTCACCGCCTCGAACGCGGATTGCACCGCCTGAAGATTGGTCGCCGTGGGGGCGGCCTTGTAGGCGTCAAGGGTCTGCACCAGGGCGTTAAAGCCGTTTTCGATCAGCGTCACCACCGGCACGAGCGCCGGGTCAATGACATCGATCAAACTGGCGGCAATGGGCGCCGCCACCTCGGCGTCAGACTCCACCGTGTTGACCCACGCCGGAATCTTGCAGGCCGCAAAGAACAGCACGCCTGCGAGTAGTGCGCCTGATATTGGTCTTCGAACTTTCATGTTTTCCTCCCTTAAACTCGGGTGGGTGGCGGGCGTTAGATGGCGGATGGGGTTCCCCACCTGCCACCTGCCACCTGCCGCCTACCGCTTAGTGTCGCGGACGATCCACAGGACCGCCGTCGCCAAAACGTTCAGAATCAAAAGCAGGGCAATTACCCCGGGAATCAGCCACATTTCTCACCTCGCTGCCAACCACAAAACCACCCCAAGACCCAACGCGGAAAAAGTCAGTAATAAGAAAAGATCAGATATCAGACACATCAACACCGACCGGAATTCGAGAGAGGGGAGGCAAAGTGGTTTGCTCATGGTGTGACCCTCACGTTTCAGTTCTGGCTGACTGCCCGCTTGATCGGTCCATCGGCTCATCGGTTCTTGGGATTGCCGATGCCCCGATGGATCGCTGTGCCGATGATTCGATGACCCGATGATCCGAGGGCTCGATGGCCCGATTTCCCGGGTCTCTCCCCGTCGCGTACCACTCGACCGCGCGGGGATCGTTCAGCCGGTAAAGGTTCACCAGCTTGATAAGCTCCGCGGAGTAGCTGGGATTTGTGGAATATCCACAATGCTCCGAATCCAGCGGGGAGGCTTTGGGCCCCAGCCGCTCCGCAAACTGTTTCCAATCGTGACGAACGTCAAAGGCCGGCCGGTAGCGCGGCGATTGCATCAACTGTGCGTGGGCAATAAAGGCTTGGGTTAAATTGGGAAAGCGCTGGAACTGGGCAATCATGACTTTCTTCTGCCCATTCTCAATTTCCCAGGTCTGCGCGTCGAAATGGCCGTAGGGTTGCGGAATCGGGTGATCGGGTAATCGGGTGATCGGAGGAATGGCTTTTTCCTGGTCGCCCGCTGGCAAAAAGGGATGGTTTGATCCGATAATACGTGCATTCGGTGAGGGATTTTCACCGTTGCTCACCCCATTACCCGATCTCCCGCCTGCGGGCCGAAGCCCTTCGACGGGCGTAGGCCCGATCACCCGATCACCCGATCCGAAATGCTCGTATTTAATTCCAAAGGGATTATTTGCTAAGCGGAACAACGAACTGCTGCCCCAGCCCGCCGCCGTGGCGCTCTCCAGAATGGCCTGGGCAATCGCGACACACGCGGGAACCTCATGTTCGCGCTGGCTTTGGAGCGCCGGGGGCGTGACCCGCAAAAGGAATTGCAACTGCTGCGGGGTTAAATGCGGGGAGTCGGCCGAAACTCGCAGATTGAAATTCGAAACTCGCGGCGCCATTTGCGTGCTTGAGAGATTCGAATTGCCATTTCCGATTTTCGTCGTTTGGGTGTTGTCAGTCACTTAGGGCAGCGGCAGTGTGTGCACCCACCGCCGCCCTCACTCGCACTGATCAGGCGCGAGCTAAGCTGGAGTTACTGCAAAGTCGTCAGTCGTCAATCCTTGATTGTCAGTTTTCCATTGTGGCCGCGGTCTATGACCGCTGCCTGGCGTTCCCCCCCCATGGGGTCAGGCGCCTACGCCGCTACCAATCGTCCCGCTCCGTATCATCATTATTAGTGTCCAACGCCGGACCGCTTTCTTCCGAGTCGTTCTCAGCGGCGGCGGTTCGGGACACAGAGAATGGGTCTTCGCCGTCGATGGCCCCACGGCCCGACGAGCCGATAGCCCGATCCGATTGTTCACCCGATATCTGTTGATCGGATGATGGATTTTGACCGACATTGGCCCGATGGCCCGATGACTTGATGACCCGATTCAAATCAGGGGGCGGTTCCGGAGACGTGACCACCGGCCAAGTCTCCGGAACCTGGGGGCAGGCAAACTTTCGACGATCGGATCGTCGCAAAACGCGTGAAAGCGTGTCCGGCGTGATGCCGAGAGCAATGGCGGCCCGCAGTTGCGTGCCCGCCAGTTGCCACGCCTGGCGAAATATGGATTCCTGGATCTCCTGGTACGATGTGCCCATGGGGACATCTATCTGAATCCGGGGCGGTTGCTGGCGCGCGCCTGCGCTGCCCGCGTCCTTCCGCCCGGTTTGCCAGGTACGATTTGTGAACTCGTCGCCCATCACATTAACATCTTATAATAACGCATAGGCTATTGTCAAGATAATTCTGGGCTAGATCGATACCTTTTGGACAAAAAGTGCGAAATTGTTTTGCCCATTTCATACCGGTAGGAAATGGGTTTCAGGTTCGCGCCGCTGGGCGGTAGCGGCGGCCCAAAAACCGTGTTGTAACCCCTGGGTCTGGACATTTTCACGAGTCAAAATATCCAGACCGAGGCCGCCACGGACTATTCCGCTAGTCAATCCGTCAAGGCGCCGGGAGAAATGGGCCCTCCCGCCGCGCGAAGCTTCACTTGGTAGAATTCCGTTCATGCTCCAGCCTCGGCTTGCCGATCCGTGTGCCCCTCTTGAACCCCGTCCGCGCCCGTCAGGGGATCTGACCGCACATCTCCGCCCGCGGCGGGAGAGCGATGCGGTGCCCCCATCTGGGTGGCGCGAGTGCGGGCACACGGGCGGCGGTGTTCTCGAAACGACATAACGTCCTCGCGGGTCGTAAAATCAATGCCGCAAACCACATTGGTGCAATGACGGTCGCGAAAAGGCCCGCGCGTCTCGCAGACTTCCGTGCGGCCGCCACATCGGGGACACTGCATGGTCATTACCCTCCCGCGGAGACGCCAATTCAACCCGCGATGGGCGCATTGGCGCCGGGCAATTCGTCCTTTACTATCTGGTAAATTGCAGGATTCGCGCGTATAAGAGGACCTGAAGGTTAACGGCAGCGACAGCCACGCCGACTGCCGCTCCCAGCAACAACCAGCGAACGCGCAGCCACAAGTGGTCGCGGGCTTGCTCCATGCGCCCCAGAGAGCGGCCAAAGTTGAAGGCGCGAAGATGGTCGAAGCGCACGTCGGCTTCCGCCTGCTGCTCGATGGCGTCAACTTCCGTCCGCAACTCCCGGCAGTACTCTTCAAAGGTTGGGGACATGGTTGCCTCCGGCAAGTTTGCGAGGGTCAGCCATCGCTGACTCCCCCCAGCTTTCACTGGGGACAGGCAACCGATGCTGAGTAAGCGCTGCGTAAATTTCCTCAATGGTGGCGGGCTTGGCGAGAGCGGGGGTGTTGCTCTCCCGGGCGCAGTCAAGAGCGCGAGCCGACCCGCTGTAAAGGACAAAGTGGATTCCCCGGCGATTTGCCTCCTGCTGGATTACATCCCACTCTTCCACCACAAAACGCGAGCCAGGCGAGAGCGGGAACATGCCATCGCAGAGCACCGCATCGTGCTCCGGAAGGCAAAGAATCGCTGTCCGCAAATCTTCGGCAAGTGTAATAGCCTCAAGATGTTGCAGGGGCCGGTCCAGATCGCGCAGCAGTTCGACGGTGGTTTCGGCCAGGGAGGAATTATCTTCCACAATGAGGAGCTTCATAAATCACCTGCTTGTTGGGATCGGGTGCACGGTGGGCTAGCAAAAGAACTTGACGAGGGAAAGATGGCAAGATTCCCGGCGAAGCAGCGATGGGCGGAGAGGTGAAAGCGGATTATGGGAGGTGGGATGGCTGGGTATAATGCAGTAACCATGAGGGATAGGGGGTGGACGGGCCGGTCCGCCCATCGCTGCTGCGCCGGGGAAGGGGAGGAGTTGAATACGGCCTGAGGCTTTGTTTTGCCGCATGACATTTCAACATCTGCGCATGGGGAGGCTTTAGTGGCGACGAATCGCGCGTGAACTCCGGGTTCACCCACGCGGGTCCGTCGCGCCGATAGCGGGCTGCGTAGAGATGTTGCAGGAAAAAATCGACAGTAACAAGTGGTTAGTACACAAAGCGTTACCCATGATGTGGAGGCTATGCCGAGTGGCGTTTCAGGTCCCATAAAATTTATCCGCGGAGAGTGGGCGCGCTTCCCCCCAACCGCCGGGCGGCGCCGAGTCCGAGAGGAGTGGCGTGCGGCCCAAGGGGAATACGCTCAAGACACCAGATGGAGAGCTTTATGACCATAGAGAACGTGGGAACAAGGTAGCCGACAAGTTTAAGGAAGTTAGAGGCTACTACCAGCGATACTTTGTGAGCTATTTCACTCGCCTCGTGCACCCATCATGCAGGTTTGTGGCCATTCCGGCAGGGGCCCATCGCCCACCCTGAATTCAAACGCCGGCTGATTTGCCCCAAGGCTGTCCCCATTAGCTGAAA
>PLWR01000055.1:0-3989 GCA_003165615.1 Acidobacteriota bacterium
TCCGCAATCCGCAATCCGCATTTCTATTATTGGCCCTTCTCCTCATGGCCGGCTGCGCCATCGGCCCCAACTATCATCGCCCCGCCGCCGCCGTTCCCATGCAATTCAATGACTCTTCCGATCCCGCCTCCACCAATTCCCTGGCCGACCTTCCCTGGTGGGAGATTTTTAACGACGCCGCCCTCACCAACCTGATTCATACCGCCCTCACCAATAATTATGACATCGCCATCGCCGCCGCCCGCGTCGAGCAGGCCCGCGCCCTGGCCGAGCAGGCCCATTCGCAGTTCTTCCCGCAGGCCGGCTACGATGTCAACGGTTACCGCGGAAAAAACGCCCTCGCTGGCGCCGCCAATTCCGAGGGCAACGGCACCACCGCCAGTTCCTTCGAGGCTGCGCTGAACGCTTCCTGGGAAATTGACCTGTGGGGGCGTGTGCGCCGCCTGAACGAAGCCGCCCGCGCCCAGTTCTTCGCCAGCGAAGAGGCCCGGCGCGGCGTCCGCCTCTCGCTCATCGCCGAGGTGGCGCAGGACTATTTCCAGCTTTTGGAACTGGACAAGGAACTGGAAATCGCCCGGCAAACCACCAATTCGTACGGCCAAAGCCTGACGCTCTTCAACCAGCGCCTGGGCGGCGGCGTCGCCTCCAAACTCGAAGCCGACCGCGCCGAAGGCGCTCTG
Source organism: Acidobacteriota bacterium (assembly GCA_003165615.1). The sequence goes on from PLWR01000055.1 coordinate 681, forward strand.
GCGAATGTCGCCGCCATCGTCCCCGATCTGGAACAGCGCATCCGCCTCCTGGAAAACCAACTCAAGGTTCTGCTCGGCCAGACTTCCGGCTCCATCCCGCGCGGCGCGCCCCTGGGGGATCAAACGGTTCCTCCTTCCGTTCCCGCCGGCCTGCCTGCCGCGTTGCTGGAGCGACGGCCCGACATACTCCAGGCGGAACAACAGCTTCGTTCTGCCAACGCGCAAGTGGGCGTGACGATGGGGGATTTTCTGCCAAAGATAGGTTTGACATCCATCTTCGGCGGCACCAGCCAGGAGCTTTCCGCCCTGACCGCTCCCGAATCGCGGCTTTGGTCCGCCGGCTTGGACGCCAGCGGCCCGATTTTTCAGGCCGGCCTTCTGACCGGACAATACCGTCAGGCGCGGGCCTTCTGGGAGGAGAACCGGCTGCAATACGAGCAAACCGTCCTACAGGCATTCCATGAAGTCTCCGGCCAGCTTTACACGCGGCAGAAATACGACGAAACCCGCCGCGAGCAAGCCCGATCCGTCGCCGCCTTTCAGGACTCCGTGCTTGTCGCCACCCAACGCTACCGCGCCGGCCACGCCGAATACTTTGAAATCCTCGACGCCGAGCAGCAACTATTTCCCGATGAAAACGCCCTGGCCCGCACCCAGCTTAACCAGCTTTTGATCATCGTCCGCCTCTACAAATCCCTCGGCGGCGGCTGGAACCAGCCCGAAACTCTTGCCCCGGCCAATCCTGCCCCGGCCAAGTAGAGGCCTGCATTGGGCGGTTGGATTCCCACAATCCACGAAGCAGGCGCAGTCAAACCTCCGGGGTCCTCGAACGGGGTCTTCCAACAAAATGGAGGGTTCATTTAGCAGGAACCTGCAATTTTATACGGGCTTTTATGCCGAAGCCGTTTGCATTTTCTTCAAAAGCAGGAGTGTTTCACGGAAAGCCCGTCCAATACTTGACGACTGGAACTTCATGAAAAAGATAACTTTGACCCTGTTGTTGGCCACCGCGTTCTCCGCCGCCGCCCAACCTGCGCTGACCATCTGTAACCAGAACCAGAACTTCGCCATCGTGCGCGACTCCGTGCCGCTCGACCTGAAATAGTGCGTCAACTACGCCCGATACGTCGGGGCCACTGCGATGGGCGAAGGCGGACCCCGGGGAACGCCTGGCGGGCCACCTTGGCGGGGCGTTTTCCAGGGGGATTTTCGCGCCTGTCAATAGTAAACCGGACCAGTGGGCACAGTCAGCGCCGAAAAATGAAGAAGCCGCTGAATATTGTTGGCCCGCAAGTCCGCAAATTCCGTGACCGGAAAGGGTGGACTCAGGAGGTCTTGGCGGAAAATTGTAGTTGCAGGGCTGGGATATTTCCGGGAGTTCAGTGGCGAAATTGGAAGCCCGACTGCGTTGGGCGTCGGATTGCGAGCTTCTGTTTCTGGTAAGGGCGCTGGGCGTCAGCCTGCCGGGCCTGTACCCGCCAAACCTTGACCTGAAAAAGGTCGGGCCGCAATTTCGATAATTGGCGGTAAGCACCATGCCAACGCACCTCGGATCCGCAGTTGGAAGAAATCCGTTGTGGGGGTTGGGTGGGTTTTTGGGGGCAATACAGGCGAATTGCGCAGCGAAACGACCCCGCACCACAGCCGACATGCCAGCGATTGACCCAATGGGCTTCCCCAAAGCCAGGCAAGCCGTGTTTTCACTGTGGATTGGCGGGAAAACCGGCCAGTTGCGGTTTTCGCCCGCCTTGCCCGGCTCTTATGCGAATTGAATCCCGCCATCCCCGCTTGGGAATCGATCTAGGTTGGATGATGGAAGTGGTCCTCATCCCGCAATCCAACTTGACCTCAGCGGGCCGGTTCGGCTTAATCCCAGTCGTTATTTTTCAACTATGTAATCATCGGAGCCAGCTATGAAAATTCGGATATGGTCTATGGTATTTGTCGCTACGTTTCTGCTCTGCGGTTGTTCGAGCCCCAAGTTCACGAAATATCCTGGGATGGGGGTTCTCCAAGGATCGGGTGGTGAAGTGCGATCCGTTGACGGCATTGACATCTGGGAGCACGGAGAGCCTGCCCGGAAATATGAAATTCTAGGCTCGGTTGATGGTATCCCTCACGGCCCCAAGCTCGGACGCCTCTCACGTCTTTTCAGCCAAGACCGGGATTCTGCCATCGCCAAAGTCGCAAAAGACCACGGCGGTGACGCAATCCTTCTGCTGCGCGTAAATCGGGAGAAATCCGATGAGGACCAGATGGGCGAGGCAGACCGCCAGCAACTCAAATTGGTCGTCATCAAGTATGTGAAATGACATTATCAGCCGACGCCACACAGCTTGGCGTGGCCTCCGCCTTTCTGTGCGCAGGATGATCTTCGCCATGCGTGCGTCGCTTCGCTCAAGCGACAGGAGCGCCCCTGGCGTGGCCCGGCGCGAGCGGATGATGCCAGGCTGAACCTGACGAAAAGGAGATTATCGCTCTGGGGTGAAGACCCCATTACAGTGCATTTGCAGGCGGCATAGGGTACAAAATGGCTATGGAAGCGAATGCTCACCCCGCCATCTTCGGACACGAAGATTTGAACGGTCGCTTGGCTAATCGCAATCCTCTCAAACCCTGATGTTTATGCGTACCCTGTACTATGTGCTCCGTTTTGCTTTCCTGCTTCTCCTCCTCTCTTGCGTAAATTTCGTCCGATGGCCAATCCCCAAGTCTCAGCTTGCGCTGCTCTCCGTCCGCCGATGGATTTCCCGTTGGAGGCGAGAATGGCGGAGCGAAGCCGCCATGAAGGGATAGTCCATCGCCCCGGAGTTGCTGAAAGATGAACCGAGGTTGGGCAATGGAGGCCGCCAGCCCACAATCAATCTTGCCTGCATTCCCGGTTTCTAGCCAAATCCCGGGAGTGCAACAGAGCAGACTCGAACATCTGGACGACCTTCTGGTGCAGGCGGAGCACTACGCCAACCACTCCATGCGCAATATCGGTCACCTGCCACCCACGCTGTTTCTCATCGGCTCGGAAGGTCTGCTCATGTTCATGCCCGAATCGCTGGCTGATGAGAGCGGCAAGAACGACTTTGCCACAGCTGCCCGGCTCATGTGCATTGCCCACGCCGCCACTGCGTGCGTGATGGCGCTGAAGGCTTGGGTCAAGTTCGCCATGCAGGGCGAAAGGTTCGATGAGACCGAACCGCCATCGGAGGCATTTGACCGGCAGGAGGTCGTCGTCCTGACAGGGGAGTCGCGTACTGGACAGCAACAGAAGTTCCTGCCCATCATTCGCAGCGACAATGGGAATTTTTTCGGCTT
>PLWR01000055.1:4027-4253 GCA_003165615.1 Acidobacteriota bacterium
CCATGCTCAAGGTGAAAGGCGTCGCTCTGGCCAAGCTTGGAGCAATTCCACGCCTGCCCCTGTCCAGGTGCTGAGTTGGCTTACCCCCCACTCGGCTCCACGGCCTGTTAAAAAGAAATTCATCACGAAGAGAATTCCGCGTGGCCACATTCCACTCCCGAAAGTTGCGGATGAGGCGCCAAAGGAACGAAAGCGTGGTTCGGAAAGGGACAGCGAGCGGACCTCG
>PLWR01000436.1 GCA_003165615.1 Acidobacteriota bacterium
CACGGCGGCGCCAATGAAGAAGTGCTGAACATGATCGACGAAATCGGCACCAAGGATCGCGTTCCGGCCTATATCGAAGGCATCAAAGCGGGCAAGGGTAAGCTGATGGGTTTCGGCCACCGCGTCTACAAAAACTATGATCCGCGCGCCCGCATCATCAAACAAGCCGCTGAGCAGGTCTTTGAAGTCACCGGCAAGAACGCCAAACTTGACATTGCCCTGGAACTGGAGCGCATCGCGCTGGATGATGAGTACTTCGTCAAACGCAAGCTTTATCCCAATGTGGATTTTTACTCCGGCATCATCTACCAGGCCATGGGCTTCCAGCCGGAAATGTTTACGGTGCTGTTTGCCATTCCGCGTACCGCCGGCTGGTTGGCGCAATGGGAAGAGATGGTCAACGATCCGGAACAGAAAATCGCCCGCCCCCGCCAGATTTACACCGGTTACGAACAACGCAACGTTGTTCCCATGGATCAGCGCGAGGCACAGAAGACCGCAGGCGGCGGGCAGTAAGCGCCGCCGTCAATACTTCACATCCGTAAGCCGCCCTGCGGTTTCGCCGCGCAGCCACACGTAAATCGGTGCGTGGGGCGAAGGCGGTGGCCATGGCAATTCCACTTTCAGAGTTTGTTCCTGGGGATTGCTGCCCGGCACCGGAGTGGGAATTCCCTGCACGGGAAATCCGGATTTTGCGTCCCATCCCGTCTTCTCGATGGTTTGCAGATCGACGCCCGTAAGGTTGCCGGCGTAAAGATTCGCACCGAGTTTCTCTTCGGCCAGCGCAAACTTCTCGATGCGCGGCAAGCGGATCAGCCGACCCAGAACGGTGGGGTCGGAAGTGCCCGCGCTGTCGGTCGAGATGGTCGCGGCCAATTGGCAGCCGGACAGACCCACCACGCCGGGGTCCACGGAAAGAAACAGGCCGTCTTCCCCAGCGAAGTCCAGTTGCGCGCTGGGGGTTCGGTCTCCCGGATGCAGAACCAGTGGCGCCTTGATGAATCCATCATTGGCGCAATTCAGGCTCAGCGCGGGGCGGGCGTCAACGTTGCGCGTCAGCAGCGAAAAACTGATGGCTGACCCTGCCGGTATTTCCCCATCGCCCAGGTGTACGTCCGGCTGCTGGGAGAGCGACAGGCTAACCCCCGAAATCTTGGGGCGTGGCCCGGCCACCTGCAGCGCCCCGGAGAACATCAGCGGAGCCTGAATATCCTGCACAAAAACGCTGGCGGCCACCACCTCTCCATTATGCGCCGCCGCTTGCAGCTTCACCGTCGCTTTGCGTTCATTCAAATCGTGCGCGTCGGGCTTCACGGCGGCCAAGTCCCAAGCCGCATCGGGAGTGGTCACGCGCGTGATTCGTTCCAAGCGCGTTCCCCGCAAAACCACAGTTTGCTGAGGGTCGCCCACGTTGGCGCGCAGGGGCAAACCATCAAGCGTGGGATTGGGAGGGTGAATCTCCAAAGCAACATCGTGTGAGGACCCGTTCGTCTGCGTCAAAATCAAACGGTAGCTGCCGGCGCCCCACGCCGACGGCTCCAATTCTATTTCCATGCTCTCCTGGTCGCCCTGGGCGTTGCCCTTTGGTAGTGTAAATACAATTTCCTTGGGCGTTGCCCTCTTGTCTCCTGCTTTCACCATTGTAACTTTCTCGACAAACTCAAAATCCGTGCCCGTCAGTTGTGCTTTGGCCAGACCCGCGCCTTCCACCAAGCGGTCCGCGGATTCCTGGGTGACCTTCGCCTTGGCAAAGTCTCCCAGCGGGCGCAGATCGACATCACCCTTCACCTGAAGGGGCTGCCAATCCCACAGAGCGGCCAGTTGATATTCTCCCGGCGGCAGCTTGGTTTGCGTCAGATCGAGATCCAGGGAATCGTCCGGCGTTCCCACCTGCACCTTGGCGGGAACATCCGCGTGGTTTTTGGCGGAGACCAATTCCCAGCCATGCGCCCGCGCTAAAAGCCGGGCCTCCTCAGGCTTGGTGAAGGGAATCTTGAGGGCTGATTTTCCACCAATGGGCAGATGCGCCGTCTCCGCCAAAGCCACGCTGGGCGCTGCGGCGTTGGGAACTTTCATCATCCAGAGATATGCCACCCGCGTGCGCGGTTTCTCCGGCTCATTCTTCGCGCAGAGTGCCAGGCCGCTGGTTTCAAAAGGTTGCGTGAAGGCGGAGCGGAAGTCAGTGTCGGGAAAAACCAGCGTGCGCATGTTTAAGAACAGCGCCGCGCCACCCGCCGCCAGTCCCACCGGCGATCCGAAGAACATGGAAGCCACGGCGCCCGCCAATCCCGCCGACTGCGCCACCACTCCCATGGGGCTGGATGTTATCGGATCGAAGGATTGCAAGGAGGGCATCATCGCCTGCATCAATACCGCTGCCTGTGCGCTGGAGGGCTGGGTAGTGTCGATCTTGGGAATCGCCACATTATAGTCATTCCCAAAACCCACCAGCGCCGCATTCACGTCGCGGTTAGGGTCCGGCTGCTGCTGGTATTCCGTCAGCGCCTCCACCAGGGCGCCCACCTTGGCCGTTTGCTCCGCGTATTCGGTCAACTCCGGAATCAGGTCGGGATTCTTAATCACCATGGAGCTGACTTTCTTCAAGTCCAGCCCGTGCGGACCGAAGACCACTCCCACCACCGTGGCGCGCGCGGGAATATCCCACTCCTGTGGGTCCTTCGCCATCCGCGCCTCAAGCACGTGGATGTCCTGCTTCGCCTCTTTCTGCGCGTCTTTCGCGCTCTCCTGGTCCTCCACTCCCTCTTTCCCCTTGGCTTCATCCTTCGATTCCACCTTGGGGACTGCCACCAGTACTAACGCAATCTTGGCACGGTCGCGGATGGCGGGGGGGATATGCAAGGGTTCGTATTTCAGCTTTTCCCCGGCATCAACAATATTGATCTCTTGGAGGGGCAGGTACTGGCCGCTCTTTGCCGGCTCAACCAGCAGTCGAAAGCGGCAGACGTTTACGCCCCCCGGGCACGGGGGAGTCATCGCACTGGAAGTTTGAGGAGCGCTGGTCATGAATAACAAAAAAGCGAGAAGAAAAAGGGGTTGGGGTACCAGGAACCAATGTGCGAGTGTGTTTTTCATTTCTCCCAGGTCCATCAAAGGATTTTGAGCCTTAATAATATTTTGATGCAAAGTTATTGCACGGGGTGGTGTGCATCTATTGTGCTCTTCAATCGAAATCACCGAGACGGATGGCCATACAAGAAGCGACGTGGGGGTAGCCATCACGGTCAGCGCCTTCCTGCGTGGGCTTTTCCCATGGATTTCCATTCCCGCGCCGAGCTACTTTACCCGCGCCAGGCGCAGGGTTTTGATCTCCCACGGCTTCATGTGGAACTTGAGAGTAGTTCCCTCCCCCACCGGCCCCACATTGACGTCTTCCAGCAAAGTTGTTTCCGTGGCGTGGACCGAGCGCGGAACCTCAATCGTCACATCACCCTCGCGGCCTTCAATTTCCACGAAGCGCGCAATGGCATCGGTATCGTAAAAGCCTTCCATCTGCTTCAGCGCGTACAGAACCACGTGGTCGCTGTTGGTTTTGATGAAGGAGTAGACGTCCGGCAAGCCGCCCTTGTGGCTGGCCCACTGTATTTGCGGACTGGGGTGCTGGGGCTCCTGCATGGCCAGCAGCGGTGAGTTGAATGCCATGGCCTGGAACTGCACCTGGCCCTCACGCCAGCCACCGTGGTGGGGATAAATGGAGTAGCTGAAGGTGTGTTCGCCTTCATCGGCGCGGGGGTCAGGCCCCCAGGGTCCGCGAATCAATGAAAGGTGGATGGCATTATCCTTGGCATCATAACCATTGCGGCCGTTATTGAGGATGGCGATACCGTAGTCGGAAGCGGAAATATCCACCCATTTTCCCATGACGGCTTCCTCGCCGGTCTGGTCGCGCTCGATGACGCCGTAGGGAATTTCCGCCGACACCTTGNNNNTCATGGCAACGTCCACGCGCGGCACACCCGCAGTCAGGCTGATATCCTGCGCAAATTCAGAATCGCGGAAGCGATGCACTACGCGAATCGTGACGCGCACCGGGCCCTGCTCCGTAATTTCCACGCGGGCCGCTTTATCGATATCCCACTTCTTGCCGGTCA
>PLWR01000405.1 GCA_003165615.1 Acidobacteriota bacterium
CCTGCCCCGAAGGTTTTGCTTCCACCTTAAATTTAGCACTTTGCGGTGGATTCCTCAAGAAGCCAAAGTGTGGGAGCCAAAGTGTGGGAAAGTAGTGCATACAGTTTGGATTTTCTTGTGGCGGGTCAATTTGATACCGTAGCGGTGGACTTGCGGTTAGGCCTGCTGTCCCAATTCGATTGAACCCGGACAGAAGACGCGACTGCTGCCCGCTTAAGAACAAAAAGTTCAAGCCCCTGCGCGTTCGCGATTCAGCGNNCGGACGCTGGTTGTAGAGATTCGTCAGGGTACGCTTCTTTAGTTCCGCAGCGGAGGCACCAGGCGGATTCAACCACGCATCGCGCTTCTCGACCAGTCCTTTGGCTGCGGCGGCAATTGCCTGCACTCGCAAGTCAATCGCAGGCTCTTTCCCCGGAGGCCATGGGAAAGGGAAAGTCTCGAAGGTAGAAGTTGGGGTGTATCTAAACCCGCTCTCTGCCTCTCGTACCTGGGTACCTTGTGCCCGCGCCCAAAGTTCATGAACATGCGAGTGGAGAATCCCGAAGAAGTAATCATCGTCTCTTACGAAGACGAAGAGCGCATGGTCTGGAAGTATCGCCTGATCCAACCAAGTAAACAGGCGGAATTTAGATACAGCCGGTGTCGCGAGGTATCGTTTTAAACTCTTCAATTTAGTTCGCATCTCCGGCCTGGGCTCCACGTGGATCCACCAGCGCTTGCGATAGCTTTCCCTCCTGTTCGCATCACGCTTCGGTTTGATCTTCTCTACAACGTGCCTAAAGGGCATCTCGTAAAGGGCCGCATTCTGTTCCGCCATGTCGACGCCAAAATCGATAATGTAATAACCACGTGACCGACCCGTGATGTCACTTCCGTTGACCCACAGCACAAGAACATCTGCATTCGGTCTCCCGTTGGGGTTGAGCGGTGCCTGGAGCATCGACTGGGCCGCAACAGGCTCAAGATCAAAGTCTCCCCCTTTGGTGTCGCCCATATAAGAAAGGCCGAGATTCTCAGTCAACCGGGCCGCCTTCGTCAAATCAACCGAGGATGTCAGGTTGGCGTTGATCGCATCAACCGCCGTTCCATCCAACTCGCGCACCTTTTCCGATCCGTCATCAAATCCGATCATGGAAACGTGAACGGCGGCCCCGTCCAGAATCCATTCACGATCCGATTGCGCCCAGAAAATGTCCCCTGTTTTCTTGATGCGCTCCAAAACCCTACGATTGGCCCCGCCGCGTATTCCCTGGGTCGCAAGCAGGCCGGCCCGACCAACCTTCCTCTGCTCGACATGTGCCCGCGCCTTCTCGAACCAGTATGTAACAAAATCCGCTTCGCGTGGCACCCGACCCTCGTAGACAGTAAATAGCTCGTCCACGTAGCAGTCGCCCACATCTGATCGCATCCTCTTCCCCCCCAGGAATGGCGGATTGCCTGTCAAGACATCAGCCTCCGGCCACTCCGGTTCCACGGGCTGGCCGTCCTCGTCGTGAGTCAATACGGCGTCCATGTGCCGGATGTTGTGGAGGCGTTGAAGAATTGGCGAAGGTGGGACGCCGAATCCGTTGTCGTGCAGCCATTGGATGTAGCCGATCCACACAACCACGGACGCCAGTTCCTGGGCATAGACGTTAATCTCAATGCCGTACAACTGCGCCGGGTTCACTTGGTAGGGCAGCAGGTGAGCAAGCCCGTGGCTGGCTCCGAAGACGCTCACCTCCTTCCACAAATCCAGCAACAACTTAAGAGCAACGTATAGGAAGTTTCCGCTGCCGCAAGCTGGATCGAGCACGCGAACCTGAGATAGTTCGTGCACGAAACCAAGCAACAGGTTCCGCAAGGCATTTTGCAGCTTCTTCGCGGCTGCTTTTCCCGGCTTGGGTTTTTCGAGGATTTTGTCTGCCTTAGCCCTAACCTCAGCCCAACGGCGGCGCAGGGGAGCCATCAGCACAGGCTCGACAATCAGCAAGATGTCGTCACGGCTGGTGTAGTGCGCACCTAACTGCGAACGCTTACCAGGATCGAGACTGCGTTCAAATAAGGTTCCGAAGATGGCGGGTTCAATGGCTGACCAATCGAGCTTGCTGACTCGCAGTAGGGTTTCAATATCTTCCGCGGAGAGGTCGAACACTTCCGCGTCCGTAAACAGATCACCATTGAAGTGGGCGATGTCGTCTGCCCCGAACGCCCCGCCGGTGGCCATCGCTGCGAACAGTTGAGCCAGACGCGTTTTGAAATCGGCGGGGCGGTGGCGCGTGCGTTCGAGCAGCACCGAGAACAGCTTGGGAGGCAACAGCCCAATATCCTCGGCGAAAAGGCAGAAGAGCAGGCGCATCAAAAAGTGCGCGGCGCGCTGTGGGTCAACGCCTCTTGCTCGCAAGGAGTCCGCGAGGGTTGCGAACTCACGGGCGGCCATCTCCGTTACATCTGCAGCGCTGCGATCGGGCCGGAGCCGTGCCGGATTGCTGAACACCGCGCGAAAAACCTCAAGCGGCGGCAGCTTGCAATCGGCGGTTGCCTGGTTCTTCAGGAGATCGTCAAGCGAGAAGCGATAGACTTGCTTTGCCGTGCCGGTGAAGTTGGTATGAACCTCGAACAGCTCAAGGTCACACACCACAAGGAGCGGCGGATTTTCCAGGTCCTCACGATATTTGAGGAGTTGCTGATACGCGACATTAAGATCCTTGTGCCTGCCCTTGTACTCCCAACCAAAGCAGCCGCGCTTCCAGACATCCGCAAAGCCTTGCTTGCCCTCGATGGTGGTTCCGCCCTTTTCGAAGGTATACGTCGCGCCGGTAAAGTCCTCTGAGGCGGGATGGGGCTCGCCCAGCACGTCACAAAGCTCAATAAAATGCATTTGGGCGCCCGCCCGCTCCGTGAGGCCGGAGCTTCGCCACTTGTTGACAAAATCAGGTAGAGTTAGCGTTGGCATCTGAGTAGCAGCAAGACTTTAGCATATTGCTTAACGCTGTTGAACACTTCTGCCACAATTCCAAACCCGAAACCAGTTCGTTTCGCCCTCTTTCGACGTTCATGTGCGTTATCGGTGGGCGATTAAGAGTTCATGAATGTATTTTAATATCTAGGGCTGGGGCAGACCTATTTTTAATTCTGCGGTTCTTCCCCTATTGACAACAGAAATCCTTGCTTGGGCAGTTCCAAATGGCCGTATAACGGGTATACCACTGCGATGCTCAGGGTCGCGGACAATCCCGACGGTTTGTCACCCCCGTCGGCAAGCATGCGGAGCCATTTCCCACCGGCAGGAAATGGACGGCGGGAAAGCGGACATTCTATTTTACGTATAGCCAATTTCCCAATAATCCACTTGACAACATACCTTGCCTATGCGCTAGACTTAAGGGGAGCAGGAATGCCGCAGCAGATATAATCGTTACTTAATTATTGAATCGCGCCTTCATGGAAATTGGTGTACATGGAAGCTAACTCATCCCCTAACGAAGCAACACCATCCCCAAACCTCCGCCGTCGCGGCGAGCCCTGGGCGCTCGGCACCGTGCTGGGCTACGCTTCCGCCAGTATTTTCGATCGTCTCGGGGTGGAAACCGCTGATCCCCTGATCGGCCCGGCAGCCTACATGTCACCGGAGCAGGTGCGGGGAGAAGTGCTGGATGCGCGCACCGACATCTTCAGCTTCGGCGCGGCGCTCGATGAGGCGGCGACGGGGCGGAAGGCCTTTCCGGGCGAGACGGCGGAAGAGGTGCAGCAGGCCATCCTGACGCACCAGCCGGCCTGGGCGAAGACTCTCAATCCCGACCTGCCGGCGAAACTGGAAGAGATCATCCATCGCGCGCTGGAAAAGACCGGGAGCTGCGTTATCAGCACGCTTCCGACCTGCGCGCCGAGTTGCAGCGCCTGAAGCGCGAGATGGACGCCAGCCGAGCAGCGGCTGCGGTCCCCACGTCCACCACAGCGGCCGTGATGAAGGCATCGCTGCTCAAAAGGCACCCGGTTATCACCGCGGCAGCCACCGCCGTCGTAACCCTGATGCTCAGCATCGCGGGTTGGCTCTGGTGGCAGCGCTCACACCTGAGCCCGCCGCAACCTCGTTCGACACCGGTCCCCCTTACCGCTTATCCCGGATTTGCACTCCAGCCCACTTTCTCTCCCGACAGCAACGAAGTGGCGTTCTGCTTGAACGAAACGCCGGAAGTGCGAGGGCCAACGTGTTGCCCCCACTTCGACATTTACAGGAAGCTGATCGGTAGCGGAGAGCCGCTGCGCCTGACTTATGAAGACCTGCTGGTCCAGTCTCCCGCCTGGACGCGGGACGGGAAAGAGATCTTCTTTTCCACCGGGGCGTATATGAGTGAGCGGAGCATTCGCAGAGTGCCAGCGACCGCGCCGCCGCGGAGCCGCAGTGAATATCATCCCCACCTCGAAACTTTCGGGGAGGACGCAACCACCCTGGCCATTTCCCCCAACGGCAGTCGCCTGGCCTACTCGCGGGTTTCCCAGACCATCAATATTTACAAGGTGGCACTTTCCGGCGCGGCCGGCGCGGTGCAAAAGCCCCAGAGCATCGCGCCCTCCTCCCGCACCGACATCGAACCCAATTTTTCTCCCGATGGCAAGAAAATCGCGTTCGCCTCCACGCGCTCCGGGAGCATGGAAATCTGGGTGTGCGATGCGGACGGCTCGAACCCGCGGCAGATGACCTCGATGGGAGGGTCGAGAACCGGGAATCCGAAGTGGTCCCCGGATGGCAATACGATTCTGTTTGAGTCGCGCCCGGAAGTGATGGCGTCCCTGTACGTGGTGAGCGCGACAGGCGGAGCCCCCCGGCGCCTCACCAAAATTCCAGCGTTTTGGGCCTCGTGGTCGCATGACGGCAAGTGGATCTATTTCATGTCTAAGGGCGAGTCAGGTAGTCCAATATTCAGGATGCCGGCAGCCGGGGGCGACGCTGTGCAGTTGACCGAGGGGGGGATTTATCCTCTCGAGTCCGTGGATGGCAAATGGGCTTACTTCATTAACGACGAGGCAGAATTGTGGAAGGTACCTGCCGTGGGGGGGAAGGCGATACGAGTGCCGAACGAGTGGTTCCCCATGAGTTTCGCGGTCGTGGAGGACGGAGTTTATACCATCCATGGAGACTGGATGGGAAAGGCTGCGGTACTCTTCTACGATTTCGCCACGGGAAAGACCAAAGTGGTAGCCCAGATGGAGAAACCTTCCTTCAGGGGAATCGCGATTTCACCCGACCGGCGATGGGCCCTGTTGACGCAGATTGTGCACATGGGCAGCGACCTGATGCTGGTGGAGAATTTCCGATAGCCGCGCAGCGCCGCCGTCGCCAAAGCCCGTGCCGCTTATCAGGACTTCCTGCGCGCTTTGCGATACTTACCCATCGCGCCCGGTTCGCTTCCAGCTTGGCCGCACATTCCGGGCTTATGCTTCATCAAGGTGCCGCGCGGCAATAGTCGCTGGCAATGTCGGTCATTTTGGGCATTTGGGCGGGGTGCAATGAATACCAGGATGGGGTGCGGCGTGAAAGGTAAGAGCACAGGTCTAGTCATGACATCTTGTCAGTTTCAGGCTTCGAGGGAAACTGGCTGGGACAATCTGTCGGAAATGTGGCCGACGCAGGCATGCTGATCCCGTGCGGGCAACGTCGCTTATTTGCGGGGATCCTTGGTTTAACCACAATGCATTTGGGGGGCAGGTCATCCCCACCTCCATTTTTTGGAAATAAGGACGCTTGCCGCTTTCGCCGGCCACCTCCTATCTCTGCACCCGATGAGATTCTATTGGGTGCCAAGCCGGTTGCGGAATCGATTGCCATTCACAACTGCAGTGATTTGCGATTAAGCTTGCCCAAATTCATCCACCAGCAGATATAATCGTTACTTAATTATTGAATCGCGCCTTCATGGAAATTGGTATACATGGAAGCTAACTCATCCCCTAACGAAGCGATAACACCCCCAAACCCCCGCCGTCGCGGCGAGCCCTGGGCGCTCGGCACCGTGCTGGGCTATGCTTCCGCTAGTATTTTCGATCGTCTCGGGGTGGAAACCGCTGATCCCCTGATCGGCCCGGTCCTCCGGGGATTGCCCAGCCTGCTGCTCGGAATCATCCTGGTGTTGAGGCACCACACTTTTGGCCAGATGCGCCCGAGTTCACCGCGCTACATCGGTCGGCGCGCGATTCTGGTGTTTGTGGGCGCCGGAATCATCTCCACCTTGGGGCTCTTCCTTTACTACTTCGCGATTCGCCTGGGCGGGGTGATCATTACGATTCCGGCCGTGGAAACCTATGTGATCTGGGGGACCTTTATCGCCTGGTTTTCCCTCCACGAGCGAATTCATCGCCATGCCATCCTGGGGGTGGGCTTCATCTTTGCCGGACTGGTGGCGCTCTCGCTGGGGCAATGGGCAGGGCATCCCATTTCGCCAGGATGGTACTGGGCCATTCCCCTGGCGTTCACCACCGCACTGACTTACGGGATTTCGGGGGTGCTTTGGCGGGACGGGCAACTTCGCGGCGCGCACCAATCGACGGCGATCTTTTTGCAGTTTTCCACCAGCGTCATCGTCGGTCTCGGCGGACTTCTGCTGATCGCCCCCCGGCTGGTTTTCCACAAGGCGGCGTGGGGGGGATGGGAAGAGCTACTGGTAAGTGGGGTTCTTTCCGGGGTGTTTGCGATCTACTGCATGTTCACGGCATTACGCCTGATGGCGGTGGCGCGGGTCTATGCTTTCTCCTCACTTCAACCTCTCGTCGCAACTCTGTTTGCGCATTTCTTCCTGCACGAATTCCTCAATGGTCTCATGCTGATGGGGATTGTCCTGGTATCCATCGGCGTGATCCTGACACAAGTCTTCCGGCCTAAAGACGAACGGCAAGCCTAGGACATTGTGGATAAAGGGCAAATAAGCACCCATAAAGGCAAAATGGCGCTTGCCAATCGTCTAAGTATACAGTATTTTCTGTAATGTCAGAATTTACTGATGAGCTTGCTGAGGGACTTTATGGCTACTCTGGACCCGGTTACCGAAAAATTCGTCCTACACTGGGGCGAAATGGGTACGCGCTGGGGGGTGAACCGCACGGTGGCGCAGATCCACGCGCTCCTCTATCTTTCGCCTCAGCCGATGCATGCCGAGGAGATCGCCAGCACGCTATCCATCGCGCGGTCCAACGTCAGCACCAGCCTACGCGAGCTTGAAAGTTGGGGGATCGTCCGGGCCATCCACCTGCTGGGCGACCGCCGCGAGCACTACCAGGCGGGCAAAGACGTTGGGGAAATGGCTCGCGTCATTCTGGACGAGCGCAAGCGCCGGGAGATCGATCCCACGGTCGGCCTACTGCGCGAGTGCCTGCGCGACCTCGACGCCAAGGGGCAATCCGAAACCGAAAGGCGCGAGCGCCTGAAGGCAATGCTCGAGTTTGTCGAAATGCTGACGTCCCTGTACATGCAAATGTCAGCCTTGCCCACGGGCGCCATCCGCAGACTGATTTCAGCCCAAGGCAAGGTGCGCAGCCGTCTGTCAGGAGGAGCGAGGGCCAGCGCCGGCCCCTCCGACCCCGCTTAAGGGAAAGGCATCTTTTTTGACTCTGGATTTCAGTTATTACAGAAACGTCTGAAAATCTTTCACACAGAGGCCACCGAGTTACTCTGTGTTCTCTGGGTGAAATCTGGTAAAGCACAGAGGAAACAGAGAGCGAAGTCGTTTCAATTTTGCATCTTGCCTTTTGCGTTTTGCCTTTTGACTTGCTTTTGGTAGCGGTACAGTTTGATTTTGATATTGTAGCGGCGAGTTTACCTCGCCAAATGGCGGCGTAAAGCTGCCTCCACATCAAACCGTACCACTACCTTGCTTTTCCTCCGCTGACCGGAGCGGGCTCCTCGTTCTGGGGAGGAGGTGAGTAGGGCACGCCAGGCATGGGGGTCTGGGAGACGGGCAAAGGGAATTCGCCCGTATTCAGTACGTCTGATAAGATATGTTATGTTAACTAGAAGGTGGGATGGGTTATTTCCCCGTCGCTAGGTGCTTAGTGCCCTCCCAAAGTCCTTTGTCGCTCTCGAGAGACCAACCTCCAGACAGCTTGCCCTTTTCCATTTTGCCCATGAGGGTATAACTCCCCTGGGGCAAGTCGAAATGAAGCTCCACCTGGTAACGGTGGAGAGTTCCGGAAGTAATTTGCGTGGCGCCCAGGGGCGAAGAAATACTCCCGTCCACAGTTTCATTATTTACTTTTAGGTAAAGCGTGAAGGCCATATCACCCTGCGGACCACCGTGAGCCTGGCAATCCCAGGTGCCGGTAAGGCCGCCTTTCCGCTCCTTCCCCATGGCCAGGCTGGTGGCAAATAATAGCGCAAGACAAATTCCGATAAGAACGAAATTCCGCTTCATAGGCATACTCCTTAGCGGCATTCTACCGCGCGTTGCCCCCTGCGTCCAGTGGGATTACACTTGCGGGCGCCGGGATGCAGCGTAGC
>PLWR01000444.1 GCA_003165615.1 Acidobacteriota bacterium
GCACGTTGTCACGCGGAATTAGCTTTTGCCCGTAGGTCTTATCTAGCCGAAACCTGCTCAGCTCCCGGCGCGACAAAATTCTTCAACAGATTCGCCTTACGCCGCTCTTCTTGCGCAGAAGGATCGCCCGACCCCTCGAGGGCCACCGCCAGGGCATCTTGGGCATCGACAAAACTGGGGCGTGCACGAACCGCAAGTCTAAAGGCCTGAATCTCATCTTCCGTCTTACCCTGGCCGGCTAGCGTCAATCCCAGGTTATATGCAACGTCCGCTGAGTTGGCATCGATGGATAAAGCTTTCTTGAAACAGGCAACGGCTTCGTCGAGGCGCCGTTCTTTCCTGAATTCATTCCCTTCGGCGTTGAGTTTCGCCACGACGTCCTTGGTCCTGCTGAGCTGGTCCATTTTTTCAAATTGCTTAAGATACGATTTCGCTTCTTCGGTTCTCCCTCTCTTGGTCTCAAGGTGTGCCAAATGGTAAAGAGCCTCAGACTTATCGGGCCGCAGACTCATAGCCACGCGAAATTCCTTTTCGGCAGCCTCGAACTGCTCCAATTGCTCGTGCGCCTCGCCCAACTCAATGTGGGCGTCGTAGTTCGTGGGCTTGAGCCGGACAGCTTCCCGCAGGTGGGCACAGGCCTCATCTTTTCTGCCCTCTTGCAGGGCTAACTTTCCTAGCTGAAAATGGGCATCTGCATAGTTTGCATCGAGTTGCAGGGCCGCATTGAATTCGGCCGAAGCCTCGGCAGTACGGCCAAGAATTATGTCGACCTCGCCCAACCCGGAATGTGCGGAAGGCAGCCTGGGATCCAAAGCGAGAGCCTTTCGAAACGTTGCAGTGGCCATTTCACTTTGACCGTTACGAAACTGTGCGCGCCCCAAATAGAAAAGCAAAAGCGCATTGTCGGGGTTTGACTGCGCCACCCCCTGTAGTTGATCGAGGGCGCCTTTTATATTCCCAGAGGAAATCAGAATGTTGCTCAGGTTGATCTGTGCACTGATGTTCTTTGGGTTCAACCGAAGCACTTCCAGGATGTGCCAAAGAGCCGCGCCATAGTCCTCTTCCTGAGCCAGCAACACGCCCAAATTGTTGTGCGCGTCCGAATTCTCAGGTTCCAAGCGCACAACGGTGGTGAACTCCTTCTTGGCGCCAGGGTGGTCACCCTGGTGCATCAAAATAACTCCCAAAGCGTAATGGGCCTCTGCCAGATCCGGCGCGAGCTTGATGGTGCTCCGGAAGCCCTCCGCGGCTGACGTTAGTTTCCCTTCGTGCATCAGGGAGACGGCCGAGTTGTACTTGTCGATGGCAGCATCAACCGCGTGAGGCTCCTGCTGCTCGTCCGTTGCGAATAATCTGGCGAGCAGTTCCGCCTTCCGCCATTCGTCCTGCGCTGAAGGATCGTCGACACTCTCCAGCGCCTTCGCCAGTTCGATCCGGGCGCTCAGGAACGAAGGGCTCATCTGCGTAGCCTTACGCAGGTATTCGATTGCTTCCTGGGTTTTCCCTTGCTGAAACAACGCATCGCCTAACCGGTAAGCCCTTCGCGCGCTCGGGTCAAGGGATAGCGATCGTCTGAAAGCACTGACCGCATCATCGAGACGTCCTTCGTTCATGGCCTGGAGCCCTTCACCCGATGCTTGCAGAGCTTGGAGCGGCTGCCGATGCGTCTGGTCCTGCAGTTCCCGAACTTGCGCAAAGTAGGTCTTGGCCTCCTCCGTAGAGCCGCGGGCTTGAAGCACCTGAGCCAGTCGATACAGCGCCGAAACGCTCTCCGGCTCCAGGCGAATGGCGATTCGCAGAACCTTCTCGGCATCGTCGAGCTTATGTTGCCGATGGTACACCCTGCCTAGTCCCGAATAGGCTTCACCCAAGTCCGGTTGCAGCCGAATGGCCTCTCTCAGGTCAACCGCGGCAGGTTCCAAGTCCTCTTGTTGAAGCTCCAGCTTTCCTATCTCAAAATGGGCGTAAGCGTTTCGCGGATCGAGGCGGATTGCCTCTTTGAACTCGGCGACCGCTTCTGTCGTTTTGTGTTCGGGGTCTGTCTTGAGCAGCGCGACCCCCAAACCATAATGCCCACGGTCCGACCGGGGGTTTAGCTGAATCGCTTTCCGATAGGACGCACAGGCCTCTGTATATTGCTTATCCTCGTATTGATGGCTGCCAAGAAAGACGTACAAATCAGAATTGTGCGGGACCAATCGAATGGCGGTCTCAAGATATGACAGAGCGGCGTCGTTATCTCCCAGGCGGTCGAGGATAAAACTCACACTGCCCATCGCCGGTACATACCTGGGGTTTAATTTCAACACTTCCAGCATTTGCCACATCGCCTCGGGGAATTTCTTTTCTCCGACGAGCGTCGTCCCCAATTTGAAGCGCGCTGCCAATGAGTGAGGGTCCAATTGTAGGGCGGAAGTGAACTCGGTCTCAGCGCCGGCCGTGTCTTTCTTTCGGAGAAATATCTCCCCCAGCGCCTCGTGAGCAGCCGCGAACTTGGGGTCAAGCCGAATAGCCGACCGCAATGCTATCTCGGCTTCGTCCAACCTTCCCTGCTTCAAAAGACAGAGGCCCGCTTCGTACTCGCCACGAGACCCGCGTCCCTGCCCTTCCCGATACGGCTCCTGCGAGCAGGCGCCCGCAATTGGTGGTGAAACTGCTTTGGTCGGACGGGCTTGCTCGACGGGTGTCCCCGCCTTGAGAACGTGAGCTACAAAACAAATAAGGCAAACAGTGGCGAGGCGCAACACCGTCCGGTTCACAATGCGACCGACGCTGCGGGATTGCCGCCTATTCACCACGAGGTGAAAAGTATAGCGGCGGTCAGCGGCGGCCGTCCGGGGTTTGAAAAGCGCGCCTAAAAGAACGTGAATCTCCCGGCCTCCTGATAAATCTTCCGCCTTGCGCATCGACCGCGATTCTCCCACAACTCGACCCCATTGTCTCGCGGCATTACGTCTTATCTAAACTCAATGCTATTCGGACATTACAAAACCGCCACTCCGGGGCTTCTCCCGGAGTGGCGGCACACGAATAGTCGTGCTTCTAGTTGTTTGATGGGTCTAGAACATGAATTTCAGACCCAACTGGATGATTCGCTGGTCACCGATTTGACCGAGGATTTGCCCGAACCCGCTAGTGCCCTCCGTAAGTCCCGGACCAGCAAGGTTCGTATGACCAAAGGCGTTGAAGAACTCAGCTCGGAATTCCAGTTCCCTCTGTTCCGACTTAATGGGGAAGTGTTTCAGGATCGCAGCATCCGTACCCCAACTCCCCGGCATCGGGATAATGTTCCTTCCCGAATTCCCGAAGCTGCCGACAGGGTTGACTGCGAACGCTGCCGTGTTGAAGTACTGCGCTCTCCGCTCCGCGTCGCTACGGCCGCTCGGCAAGCGCCAATTTCCGACTATGTTCGCGCGGTCATCTCCCTGTCCAGTAAGAGAATTATCACCGTTCGAGCTCATCACGCTCGCCCAGCCCCCACTGGTGAAGGAACTGATGCCCGAAAGACCCCAGTTGTCGAAAATCTGCCGCGCCACTGGGTTGTTGAACTTCATGGCCTTCGTGAGAGAGGGGGTGCGATAGAAATAGGAGAGCACCAGCATATGCCTGTGATCGAGATCTGAATTGGCCCAGTCACACTTCAGGCAAGCCGGGTTTTGCGTGCTGTTGGAAGCGATGTTGATATAGTAGGTGCTCTGATCATCAAGATTATGCGACCAGGTGTAATTGCCCTGGACTGTCAAGCCGTGATATTCATGGGTACGCACCTGGAGTTGAAAGGAGTTGTAGGAACTCGTGGCCGTATCCGTGAATACACCAACCTGACCATAGATGTCCGGACTGCCCGCCGGCAACGCCCGGTTCAGCACTCGTCGTGAAGCCTCATTAGCTACCGTCGAGAGAGGTAGGCCCGTGACGGGGTCGTTGCCTGGAATATAGACGGCGGGATCAATGTCCGGCATCCAGGGTAGCCGGCGACCATCATTTCCAACGTAGGCTGCACTCACCACTACTCCGCCGGCCAACTCCTGTTCGAGAGTTAAATTGTACTCGTAGACCATCGAATTCCTCGGATGGAGTCCCGTAAAGTATTGCCACGACATTGGGTAGGATGCCGTGAAATCACTATTCGGAGCTAGGGGCGGTGCAGGATAGTAATTCGCACCGGGGAAGCCGGACGTGGAGAATCCAGTAATTGTCTTTTCAAGTGTATTCACGCCGAAAGGAGGGCCGACAGAAGCGCTGAAACGTTGAGCCGGCATCTCGTCGAAAATGCCAAAGCCGCCGCGCAGAGCGGTCTTGCCGGTACCAAAAACGTCCCAAGCCACGCCTGCCCGAGGAGCAAAATTAGTTCTATCGGTAAAGCTGCCATTCTGCGGTATTCCAGGATCACCGGCATAAACGAAACCCGGAGGCGCATTCGAAAAGATTTTTGACTGCACCCCGGGGTCCCACTGTAAAATCCCGGTTGTCTTTATCCCATTGGAGAGCGAGTACTGAACGGTGGGAGTCCAGTAGGGAGCATATTGGTAACGCAGCCCCAAGTTCAACACCAGTCGCCGGCTGACCTTGTAATCGTCCTGGACATAGCCTGCCCAGCTCGGCTGGTAAAAGTTGGTCGTCGATGGGCTTTGAATAATCCCAAAGGTATCGCCCAACATGAAATCCGCCAGAGGATTACCGGTCTGCGAGCCGGGAAAGCCGCTCCAGAAGATCCCTTGGTCAGCATTCGATGATTCGTAGTAGCGTGAGGCGTGCCGATACTCAGCGCCGATCTTGAAGCTATGCCCGCCCCGAATGTAATTGACTTTGTCCACCGCCTGGTAGTCATCCGAATTTGCTGCCCCCCACGTACCTCTGGAGGCGAACTCCCGGTTTGAGATCCAGGTTCCGGGCCGATCCATCAGTGAAAATGCGGGGAAGTTGGGATCCAGATCATGCATGGTTGGCCCCGGAGTGCCACTTATACCGTCAAGACTTCTGATGCGGGTATAGCCGAATCGGAAATCATTCAGCAGGCCAGGCCCGAAGATGTGCGTGTCACTAACACTAAGGTTCGAGATTATCCCTCCGTTAGCTTGTATCGAGGGACCGGTTGTGTTGACATAGGCCATGCCCGTGCTATATCCGCCTCTGCCAAACGGCAGGGTCGCAGCAGTGTTATCCCTGAATAGCATGACGGTGAGCCGATTGCTCGGCTTCACTTGATAGTCCCCCTTGAACATGTATTGGTGGTTTAGGACCGGCGATGAAGCGGCTTGGTAGAATGTTGGCGCTGCCCCTGGGTTCGGCACATTGGGCAACGGAATGAGATTCATCAGCTTCATGAATATGGGATCAAATCTCGCGGACGGAATTTTGTTTCCCGGGAATGGCTGGTTCGTCGTGGGATCAATAGGCGGGGTGGGATCTAGTGTCGGATCTGAAAAGTCTCCCGTCCGTTCCGTTGCCGTGGGTAGGGCTGTTCCGCTGGTTACCAAATCACTGACGATTCTTAGCCACTGCGCAGTCCCGAAAAGAAAGAGCTTGTTCTTAATGACGGGTCCGCCGGCCGTGAACCCGAACTGGTTCTGATTCAGAAATAGCTTCGTCGCATTGCCAAAACCCCTGGTGGCCAGGGCACTGTTCCGGTTGAATTCAAAGGCCGAGCCGTGGATTTGGTTGGTGCCCGATTTCGTGACCACATTGATCACGCCGCCAGGCAGTCGTCCGGAGTCGGCGCCGTAGTCGCTGGTCATAAATCGAAATTCCTGCAAAGCATCGGGATTGGGATAATTCAATGCGCTGTCATAGCCCGTTCCCGCAAATTCCCCGCCATCCAAATTGAACTGAGTTTGGTGCCAGCGGTTTCCGTTCACCGAAAGTGTGGCGCCGCCCCCGTCGATGTTGTCAGTCGTCCCGGCAGCACTTCCAAGCTGAATCGGGATGGAATACGCCTGCACTCCGTTGGTTAGCGTAGCCAAGCCCACCGGGTTGCGGCCCATCAAGGGCAATTCCCTGATTTTCTCCCCTTCATACAACATGCCGGTCTCAGTGGTTTGGGTGTTAGCCACAAGGGGTGTGGCTTTGACTTCCACCGCTTGCGTGATCGATCCGAGTTCCAGGGCCGTGTTCACGCCCGCCACCTGGTTCACTTCGAGGACGATCCCTGTATGGGTATATCTCTTGAACCCGGACATTTCAATAATCAGGTCATATGTTCCAATAGGCAGCAACGTAAAGACGTAGCCACCAGTTTTATCAGTAACGGTTTCGCGGGTATAAGCCGTCCGAGTTTCGCGGGCCGTGACCTTGGCCCCCACAACTACGGCTCCCGTCTGGTCAGTTACCGTGCCGCGCATGCCTGCAAGCACATCTTGTGCCTGAGCTGAAACTGCGCAAAAAAGCAACACGGCTGTAACGGTGCCTACTTTACTCAACCTGCGTGCCATGGTGACATCTCCTTCCTAAATTTGTTTTAATACTGACTCGATAACCGTCCCGACGCTTAGAGATTTCAAACTTCAATGATTCAGTTGTTGCGCTATCTGTCGCCATGCACCTGGCGTGTGGCCCATGAGACCTCTGACGTCAACTGCTCCAGGGCTCACGGGTCGAATGTCGACAGCATTGGCGACAACGTCGCGGAATTTACTCCGATACACACCCGCTGTCAAGCGAAAAATGCAGGCGCCGAGAAAAATTTTTGCCGTTGCCATTTTGTCGCTGATTGCAGTAACCAGGGGGCGGTGCCATTTGCACCTTGCGGGCGCGCCAACCGACACCGTTACACCTAACCAGATTTCCTTGACACTCCAATGCAGGCACGGGGACAATGTTCGGGGCCTTCAATATTCTTCACCAAGAGCTGGCGCGATGAGTTGTTCTTCAGTTGTGGCACGGCGCCGATTTCTTGATCGCGGGTTAAGCGCTGCGGCGCCTTTTGCGGCAGGCAGCACAAGGGTGGTCCGCTCGTTCGCTGCTGCTCAAGCTTACATTGCGGCGCCTGAACTGTTTATTCGTCGCACCGCCGAAAGGGAATTTATAGGCCCGGCTGTGGCTGAACTGCACGATGGGACGGGAAGTTCTGCGACTCCCCTGGCGCCTACAAGGTGGGAGGCGGAAAACGCTGCCTGATTGCTTATCCCACGTGACGCTGTTGTAGCGGCGAGTTTACCTCGCCACGTGGCGGCGTAAAGCCGTCTCAAATTAGAAGCATTTCCTGAACATCAACTTCTGGCTTGACAAGTATTATTGTACACATTAGTGTCTACCGTGATCACGAGAACTTCTTGATGGGATCAAATTACCTATGGCGAAGAACATTCGACAAACGATTTACGAATCACTGGTGAGGCGCATTACTCTTGGCGAGATCCCGCAAGGGACATTCCTCACGGAGGTGAGCCTGGCCAGCCTATTCAAGGCCAGTCGCACGCCCGTTCGCGAAGCTTGCATCAAGCTACTGCAGGAAGGCTTCTTGCGTCCGACCTCAGGCAAGGGTTTCGCCGTGACCGAGCTGACGCTTGACACGGTTCGCGAGCTTTATCAGCTCCGCTTGCTGCTCGAGCCGTTCGCTGCGGAATCGGCCGCAAGAATGACGCTGCCCGATGAGTTCTTTGCGACGTGTGCCAAGGCCAACGAAGCGTGTGGTCCCGATATAGAGCCAACCTTCGAAGCGTATTTTCGCCGCTCAACCGCCGAAGGACAGCTTCACTGCCGAATTGCGAGGGCGAGCGGAAACGAGAAATTGGCGAAAATCGTCGCTGACCTGTTAAATCAGCACCGTCGCTTCCATTATGCGACCTTCAGCAGAAGGCTTGCTGAAGGAATACATTGGACGGCGGAGGAACACGAGGGAATTTTGCACGCTATTCGCTGTCACGACAGTGGCCGGGCGCGCACCTTGATGTTCGAACACATCCAAGCGGGCGCTGAGAGGTCGTTTCGTTATGCAATGGGATTTGCTTCCGCCCAGCCAGCTCAACTTGACCACACGATCAGGCCAAGTGCGGGATTGCGTTCGACCCCCTGAGATGCGAGTGCCAAGGAACTGCGATGAGTGTAGCGCCGCTCGACGAGCGGCGAAGTTGGTCAAATACCGGCCGTACAGCAAAGGCTTTGAAGCTGGGAAAATATCGAAGTTGGCATTTCTAGCGCTCGTGTTTTCAGTTCCTTGCAGGCGGGAGAAGTTGTCTTTCTCAATATTTTCACACCTTCTTTGCTGCTGTGCCCGAAAGGTGAAAACATGACTAAGAGCAAAGTATTGGAGAAACTCCGTGGCGGTGATTTGGTCCGACTCGTTTCGATCAGCAGGGTAACAGATCCCTGGTTGACGGAAGTGGCCGGCAAACTGGGCTTCGATGGCATCTGGCTCGACCTCGAGCATCGCCCCATTGGGCACGAGGTCATCGACCGCATATCCTTGGCTTGTCGCGCTACCGGGATGGACCTCATGGTTCGGATTCCCAAATACGGTTACTCCTCTCCTATGCGCGCGCTCGAGTTTGGAGCCAATGGAGTAATGGTGCCGCACTGCCGCAGCGTGGATGAGGCGCGGCAATGGGCCGACTGGATGCGCTTTCCCCCCTTGGGGCGGCGTGGATTTGACGGTTCGGGAGCAGATGCGGATTTCTGGCTTGCCGATCCGATAAAGTACCAGGAGCATGCTAACCGTGAGACTTTCCTGGCCCTGCAAATCGAAGACCGCGAGGCGGTGGAATGCGTCGAACAGATCGCCCAGGTGAACGGAGTCGATGTTTTGTTCGTCGGCCCCAGTGACCTGACGAACAGCTACGGCGTTTCCATGCAGTTTGACCACCCACTAGTCCAAGAAGCAATCGGCCGGGTTGCAGCGGCCGCTGAGAAAGCCGGCAAGTGGTGGGGAATGCCGACCGGAACACCCGAAGCGGCTCAGAAGGCTCTGGACCGCGGCGCGCGAATGGTGACCTGTGGAGGGGACCATACCTTGCTGGTAAATGGCTTCCGGCAAGCCTTCGAGCAATTCAAGGGGTTGAAGATCAGGACCGAATCCTGCGTGAAAACATCCACTTAGGCGCCGGGGCTGAGCGCGTCGAGGATGGGGTGACGAAGCAACGGTACGCTTGGGTGGTTGTGGGGCTTCTCTGGGTGGTTGGTTTCTTTAACTACCTGGACCGGCAGGTCCTTTACTCTGTCTTCGCCTTACTCCGATCAAACACCAAGCTCTCAGACACGCAGCTAGAGACTCATCCGGAAAGTCT
>PLWR01000325.1:0-807 GCA_003165615.1 Acidobacteriota bacterium
AGCGCGTCCTGGACCAGGCCGCCGGCCGCCCCGGGCACATTTTCAACCTGGGCCACGGACTGCTGCCCGATACTCCCTACGAAAATGTGGTGGCGCTCGTCAAGATGGTGCACGACCTCAGCAGCGACGCGATCGCCAAAGGCCGCTGGCCCCCGCGCCTCCCGAGGTGAGACGGCCCTACCAGGAGCCCTGCCCGGAAGCCACCGTGGAAATGGTCTTGAGGATGATTCGGAGGTCGAAAAGCATGGAGGCATNNCCTCGCTGGCGGCGTAGGGGCAGCGGACTTGCGCCCAACCGGTAATCCCCGGGCGCACCAAATGGCGCAGCGAATAAACCGGGAATTTACTTTGCAGGGCTTCGACAAAGACCGGGCGCTCGGGGCGCGGACCCACAAAACTCATCTCGCCCCGGAGAACATTCCACATCTGGGGAATCTCGTCAATGCGCAGTTTGCGCAACCAGCGTCCTACGGGGGTAACGCGCGGGTCGCGGGGCGTGGACCAGACGGGGCCGGTGGTTTCCTCCGCCTGGTCCACCATGGTGCGCAACTTATGAACGCGGAAAGTTTTCCCTCCCTTGCCCACCCTTTCCTGGGAGTAGAACACCGCTCCTCCGTCCTGAAGCTTGATCAGGACAGCCGCGACCGCCAGGAGAGGTGAACCGAGAAGCAAGGACGTAAAGGCCAGGCAGATATCCACCAGCCGCTTGGTGACCTGAAAGCTCTGCTCGTTGAGCGAGCGGAAGCCCTCGGCGGTGGCCACCCAGCGTTCGTCGATGAATCGCGCCGGAAGCCGCTCGGCGAATTCG
>PLWR01000325.1:844-9564 GCA_003165615.1 Acidobacteriota bacterium
AGCGCCGGGTGATTCCGCCTCCGGCTGCCAGACCTGAGTTCGTGACAAGGGGGAGAATTCCCGGATTAATTGGCAGGCCATTTCCACCGCGTCGGGATTTCCCATGAGAAGGACCGCCAGGCTGCGATGGCGAAGGCGCAAGAAAACCCCAAGGCGCCAGGCGAGGAGGAAATAGACAAGCAGGAGATTAGCGATGGCGAAGATGCCGCGGCCGAAACGAATGTCGGGAGCAAAGAAAAAGAAGACGGAAGTGGCGCCCGCCGCGATCAGCAAGCCCAGTAGCGGCCGGCGCAGGTTCTCGGCGGNNCATAGGACCGGGTCAAATAGAAGCTTAGAGGATAAATCATGAGGCAGAAGACCCAGGCCGTGGGGTACTCGCTGTAGATTTGCGTGGCGTCCGCGGCTCGTATGTAGCAGCCCAGTGCCAGGCAGAGGGTGATGAGAAGCAGGTCTCCCCCCAGAAGGGCCAGCTTGATCTTGATCTGCATCGGGGTCTTCATCAGGTTACGGGGCTCTCCTTCCGGGGGGAAGCCAATCCCTTCAATAACGTTTCGTATTGCTCCACCACGGCCTGCGGGGAGTAGTGACGCGCCATGAATTCTGCTCCGCTCCGCCCCAGGCGTTCACGCCGGGCGGCATCATGGTAAAGGGTGGTAAGGGCCTGGCAAAAATCTTCCACGTTCCCGGGAGCGGTGACGATGCCGGTGCCCCCGCGCCGCAAGAATTGTGCCAGGTCCGAGTCCTCATCAACGCTCGCCACCACCGGACGCGCGGCGAGCAGGGAATTATAGATGCGTCCGGGAAACGAAGTCTTGCCCACCCCCGGCTTCGAGGTCAGAACCAAGACGTCAGCGGTGGCCAGCATTTCGGATAGCGACTCGCCGGGCTGCGTGGGCAGAAACTGCAGGTTGGCAAGACGCCGCGCGCGGGCCAGCCTTACCAGGTCCGCCTGCTTCGACCCTCCCCCAATCACCAGGAAAAGGAGGTCGGGAATCGCCGCCAGCCTTGCCGCTGCGTCCACCAGCAATTCCGCGCCATGCGTATACCCAATATTGCCAGCGTACATAACCACAAACTTGTTATCAAGGGCGTGGCGCCGGCGGAAGGAGTTGGCGCGGGGAAGGGGGGTGACGGCGGCGGTATCGACGAAATTGGGGATGATCACCACTTTCCCGCGCTCGATGCCCCGCTCCGCAATCGCCTCCGCAAAAGATTCCGTGATTACCGTGATCCGGTCCGAGGCCCGGTAGATGCGATTCATCAGGCTGCTCATGACGCGCGCCAGCCATCCTGCCCGCACTTCCTGGCTGGCGAGAAAAGCATCCGGAAACAAGTCCTGGGCATTGTAAATCACCGCGCAGCGGCGGAGGGACCGCAATAATAAGGCATTGAACCCCAGCCAAAAAGGCGGCGAGACGATGATGACGGCCTCGGGGCGTTCCGTAAACAGGCCGGCCACCAGGCTGGTCAGCGTGAAACTGGCATAGTTCAGGAGCTTCGCAACTTTTCCCGCGGATTTCGGGAACGCCCAGCACCGAATCACCCTGACGCCCTGGCGAATTTCATGCCGGAAGGGCCGCCACCAGTAACCCGGCGGGACGCGCGGAAGCTGATAGTGCGGAGTTCCGGCGAGCACGGTCACCGGGTGTCCGCGCGCGGCGAGTTGCTGCGCCAGGCCGGTGATCACGATGGCATTGCTTGTGAACTCCGGGGCGTACTGGATGCTGAGGATGAGCAGGCGCAAGGGATTCGTGTGGGCCGAGCCGCGGGAGTGGATCGGCGGTCAGGTCCTCCTTTCCGGAGGGATGGTTTCTGCCCCGCGGCTTGCGGCGCGAGGCGCAGTTGCAATTTGCTGGAAAAGCCGGTGCACCTTTTCCGCGCCCTGCTGCCAGGAAAACTGCCGGGCGCGCTCCAGCGCGCGGCGGGAGAGCGCTTCCCGAAGGGAAGGGTCGGCGAGCACTTCGAAGGTCTTATCGGCAATGTCCACGGGATCCTCACCGTTGAACAAAACCGCGGCGTCGCCACAGATATCGGCCATGGGGCGTCGCCGGCAGCAGAGAATCGGCGTCCCGCAGGCGAGCGCCTCAATCAGCACCGTGCCGCACGCTTCCACCAGCGATGGGAAAACAAAACAAGTGGCATGGCCGAACAGCAAGGGCATGTGCGCATGAAGAACATAGCCGAGAAACTTAACCCGGTCAACACAGCCTGCCTCGGTGAGCAGTTTCCTGACCCTGCCGATGTACTGCGAGTCCCACACGCCGCCGGGTATCACCAGCGGCATGGTGACCTTGCCCGCCTTCACCAGGGAAACATAGGCCTTGGCCAGATTCAGCAAATTACCGTAACCCGCCAGGCGCGTCGCCGCCAGGATATACGGCGGCTCCAGTCCCAGGCGCTCGCGCAGCAGGGCGGCGGAACCCGGCGCGGGAGGATGGAAGCCTTCCGTCACGCCGGGGTAGCTGACCACAATTTTACCCGGTGGGAGGTGGAACCGCTCGACCAGAAAATCTCTCTCCCAGTCGGAAATGGCGATAATTCCGTGGCTCCGGCGCAGGGAAATTTCCGTCATCATCCGCAGCAGCCACAGCCGCGCCCGCAGGTGAAAGGGGTTGGGGAATTGCCCGGCGAAGAAGGGCTCCACATTCTGCACGATGATGATACTGGGCGTGGACGAGAGGAGAATCGCCATATTTTGAGTTGTGTAAACAGCGTCGGCCCGCTGGGTGCGCAGAATCCAGGGCAGAGCCAACTGTTCCCAAAGCACGCGGAAGGCGCCGGACCGGGGCGCCCACCGGGGCGAATGGACACGGAAATTCGCCTGCCGCACGTCCAACTCCCGGGCGTTCGAGGGAGGAAGAAAAATCTCGTAGTGGTTGGAGCGGTCCAATTGCGCGAGGCGGGGAAGAAAATTCTTCAAATAGGTATGGCTGCCGTAAGATGTCGCCGTGAGCCCGAGAATGGCGATATTCATTTTTCCGTCCACCCCAGCGCGGGCGCCGGCCGGGCCGCTCGTGGCGAGCAGGGAGAAACTAAAACGCCCGGTGGTAATCTCCTGGGCATGGCGAGCCGGCCTCAGGTTGCCGGGTCACGAACGGTCAGCGCCGCGTCAGCAGGAGGCAGCCGCGGGGGCCTCAGCCGGGGCATCCAGGCGCGCGCACAGAACTTGCATGGCCACATGGAAGAGCATCATGTGAATGTCCTCCACCTTCTGCATGTCGTTCACGGGAATGTGCACCGGCAGTTGCACCAGGCCCGCCAGCTTCCCGCCATTAAAGCCGGTCAGCCCCACCGTTACGGCGCCCTGCTGATTGGCGTATTCAATGGCCTTCAGAATGTTGGGAGAATTCCCGCTGCCGGAAATGCCAACCACCACGTCGCCGGGATGAAGGAAATTCTTGAGCTGCTCGACAAACACCTCGGAGTAGGAAACATCGTTGGCATAGGCGGTCAGCGTGGCCAGATTATCGTTCAGGCTGATCACGCGAAAGCGCTTCTGCCGCCCGTAGGAAACCCCTTTGTTCAAATCACCGGCGGCGTGGGAAGCGCTGGCGCCGCTTCCCCCGTTGCCCATCAGAAACACCTGGCGGCCGTCTAGGTAGGCGCTCTCCAGAAGCTGCAGGAGTTTTTCCGCGGCGTCGGTGGGAATGACGTCAATCGCCTCCTTGAGACCCTGGCAGTAATCGAGAAACTGTTGGCGAAGCATTCGCTTCCTCCTCGTCAGGATTATTCCTCATCGGGCCGGGAAGGGCAAGCCCGGCGTGGGCGGAGCCGATCGGGCCATCTTCTCATCGGGTCATCGAGTGATTGGAGATTGGTGATTTGTGATTGGTGATTTGCGGCTCTCGCTTTTCTCTGCGTCTCCGCGCCTCGGCGGTGAGAATAGCAATTTTTCCCTCTTCGGCATCTCCGTCGCGTGTAGTATT
Organism: Acidobacteriota bacterium; assembly: GCA_003165615.1. Next base: position 4,771 of record PLWR01000325.1, read on the forward strand.
AGAGCAGGGCACGCCTTCTTCAAGCGGGGCGGAACTGAAAGATCAAAACCAGTCGGGGGGGGAGACTCTATGAAACTCGATGGCAAAGTGGCGATCGTTACCGGCGCCGCGCGAAGCATCGGCCGGGCCAGTGCGATCAAATTTGCAAAGGAAGGAGCGAAGGTCACCGTGGCGGACATCCGCGCGGATCTGGGCGCGGAAACGATCCGCCTGATTGAGAGTGCGGGTGGCCAGGCAAACTTCGTCCTAACCGATGTTTCCAAGGAAGCCGACGTCAAGAATATGGTGGACCAGACGCTGGCGCGCTGGGGACGCGTTGATATTCTGTTTAACAACGCCGGTCTGGCCAAGGTGATGCTCGTGGAAGACACTTCCGAAGCCGAATGGGATCACCTTTTCGGCGTGAACCTCAAGTCGGTCTTCTTCGGAGTGAAGCATGTTGTGCCGCACATGCGCCGGCAGGGTGGTGGGGTCATCCTGAACATGGGGTCCATCAGCGGTTTGGTGGGCCAGATGCGAACTCCCGGCTACGTTGCCTCCAAAGGCGCCGTGGTGCTGCTCACCAAGTCCCTGGCGCTCGACTATGGCCACGCCAATATTCGCGTGAATTGCCTCTGTCCCGGCATCACCGACACGGCGGCATTTCGCGAGCACATTTCTTCCAGCTCCGACCCGGAGGCGCTGATTCGCGAGCGTCAGGAGCGCGTTCCGCTTGGCCGTTTCCTGACTTCCGAGGAGGTTGCCAAGGCGGCGCTCTACCTTGTCTCGGATGACAGCACGGGCGTCACCGGAATCGCTCACCTGGTGGATTGCGGAATGCTTGCCGCCGCCGAATACAGCTCAACCTGGCTGTGAGTAAGCGGGGGTAGCCATCAGATCTGTTCTGAAGGTCTGCGGTTCGTCCCCGATTGACAAGAAAGGCCGCGGACCTCGCAAACAGGTCGCGCTACAATGGCTGGCTGATTCGATTACGCGGCGTTTTGTTTTTGGCGGGGTTGATGATAACCTCATTCCGTAGCCGGTCGCGAAGGGATGTCGGGTCAGAGGACGCATCATGACGCTTGATGAGATGGACAAGAAGATTGAATTCATCCTGGACATGCAGGCGCAGTTCACCGTCAATCTCGATAACCTCAGGATCTCGATGGGGGACCTCACTGGTACCGTGGAAAGCCTTAGTGGCACGGTGGGGGACCTCACTGGTACCGTGGGAAACCTTAGTGGCACGGTGGGGGACCTTCGAATTTCGGTTGCCGGCCTTGCGGGAATTGTCAGGGAATCGATACAGCTCAGCGACGACCGTTTCACCCGCCTCGACGACCGAATGGCGGATTTGGCGAAGTCACAGAAAGCGGCGGAAGAACGTTCTGCCCGGCTTGACCAACGGATGATGGAGTTGGCGGAAGCGCAGAAGGCCACCGCCGAGGCGCAGAAAACCACCGATGAGCGTCTCAATGCTTTGATCAGCATCACGGAACGACACATCACCGGCCCTGACCACGCGCCCCGGCCATAAATCAATCCAGCATCCGTCCGCCGATCATCAGCCTGCCCAACCTCTTCTTCCTAAAACAAGGTCGTCGTTTCTTGCTTCCTTAGCGAGGATTATCGTAAGGGCACGCCTTGGCGCGCCCCTACCTGAATTCTCAATGGGACATGCGGAGTGAAATCGCCTGCGGCGCCAGCTACCACGCCACCAGGCTGAACTGCACCTGCACCTTGCCCACGGCCACGAGGTCACCCTCTTTGAGTTCGACCTTGGCCGTCAGGGGAATGCCGTTGACGGAAACCTTCTTGCCGGCCGGGGACAGGTGGTAAGTTTGGCCCTGCTTGACGATCATGGCGGCAATTTTCGGTGCGAACCAGCCCTTCAGCCTGATGACGCACTGGTCGGATTTGCCAATCATCGAGGTGGGGGCAGTAAGGAGAAATTCCTTTGCCGACATCTTGCCCTTGAGCACGGTCAGCTTGCCCACACGCGCCGCGAGTGCGGCGGATGCAGCCGCGTTGCCTTTGGCGAACGCCTCCTGCAATTCCCGGCGCTTTTTGGTATCCAGGACCATGGTGCCAGTGAGTTTTATCGCCTCATCCTCCGCGTCCTCCTTGGGTCGCGACGCGGGAGGCTGCGGCTGTGCTCCCGCCACATCTCTGGTGAAGCGCACGGTGTGCTTGCCCACGGTAATAACGTCGCCGTAGGTGAGCGGGGCCTGGGTAATTCGTACGCCATTAAGAAGCGTTCCGTTCAGACTGCCCAGGTCCTGAACGTAATAGACTCCGGACTGGGAGAAGATGCGCGCGTGATGAAATGACACGGCGGGGTTATCAATGAAAAGGTTCTCTTGGAGGGACCGGCCTATCGTTACCGGCTCCGAACCAATCGCCAATTCTTTCAAAACCGAATCCCCAAAGCTAAGTTTCAAAACCGGCATGGGTCACCTTCGGCAAGTTGTAAATTTAATATAGATTTTCTTGCTCCCACATCTTGTGACTCTAGTATAAAACAAACACCTGATTTCTGGCGCGGGTTGTTTTGGGTTGTTCTGGGTTGGCATGAGGGGGCGGGATTCAACCACGTCCAACCATCTGGCTGGCGCCGCCCTCCGTTCCCCGGGGGGCGGCGATTTCCGGATTGGACTTGTGGGAGCTTAAGGCTCATTGCAGTCATCTTGCAAAACGTCACACTGACAGAGACGGTTTTCGCCGAGGCGCCCGGAGCCGGTCCCGACAAGGCGGGGAGGCAGTTCTTTTTTCTCAAACCTGCCCGGCTAAAGAGCGGCTAAAGAGCTTGCGGAAAAACCCCTCATGCTGTCATTCTGAGCGTTGGCAGCCTTGCGGCTGCCCATGATGAGCAGAAACTCAGTGCGAGATCCTTCGCCTTGGAGAGTTTAATGCTTTGCGCGTTTCCAACCCCAAGTAGGAGAGACCATTTCATGCGAACATTTGCTCTGGTTGCACTCCTGGCTGCCTCGACATGCTGGGCGCAAGAACCGGCATCGAACCCTGCGGCACCAGCCGCTGCTCAGAAACAGACGATCACCATTCCGGTAGGAACTCGCATTCCTCTGGCGCTTGCCAGTCCCATTCGAGCTAAATCGGCGCGGCCTGGAAACGCCGTCCGCGCCGTCACGGGATCTCCCGTTACGGTGGGGACGCAGTTGGCCATTCCCGTTGGCACCTATGTGGAAAGCGTAATTGACAAGGTGACGAAGGGAGGCCGCTGGGGCCCCAGCTTGCAGATGCATTTCACTCGCATCCTCTACGCCAATGGTTATAGCGTGGCCATCGATGGCGCGAACGTGCAGGCGCAGGTTCACAGTCCCCCATCAAGTTCTCCTGAACGCGCGGCGCTCGCCGGTGAGAGTGGACCAGGCAATGCGCTGACCTCCCAACCCTCGACAGGGTCGCCCGCGTTACCAAACACAGGACAAACACTGGGAACCACCGCGGCAGTGACCGCCGGCATTGCCGTCGTCGCCATCGTCACGGCTGCCGTCCTGCACCGACATGGCGGAAGTAGTGGCGTGGTGTTTGATACCGGCTGGCAGTTCGAGATGGTTCTCCAAAGCCCGCTGTCGGTCGACACTGCGAGTATCGCCGCCCCCGCTGGTCCGGGCGCGCATTGATGGGCGGCTAGTACATCCTTCGCAGACGCCAAAAGTGTTCTCCCGTGGCGGGGAATCCGGGCTAATCCGGCGACGAAACTAATAGGAGCAAAGGTCATGAATACTGCGGCATTAAGCGTGGAATTGCTACGCGTGGTGAACTCGGCGGAAGAGGTTCTTCGGCGCGTCAGTAGAGAGGAAAGCAAAGTTCCAATTCTGGCGGGCGGATGGTCGCGCAAGCAAGTGATTGGCCACTTGATTGATTCCGCCGCGAACAACCATCAGAGGTTCGTGAGGGCGTCGCTTCAGGATTCTCTGGAAATTCCCGGCTATGACCAGAACGGATGGGCGCGCGTTCAAGCTGCCGAGGAAGCAGATTGGCCACTACTGGTGGCGCTCTGGGCGAACTACAACCGTTATCTCGCGCACGTCATACCTCACCTGCCCCCCACCAAACTGGAAGTCCCCATTCGCATCGGCCAGAACGAACCTGTGACGCTCAAATTTGTGGCGGAAGATTACCTGCGCCACATGGTTCATCACCTCGGCCAGATCGGCGCCGCTGCAACGGATGCATAGGGTCCCCATTCGGCATGGCGCGGCGGGACATTCTCGTTTTATCGGCAAGGTCCGGTGCTTTACGGCTTTTCACTTCTGCCTTTTGACATTTGCCCTTTGCCTTTTGCCTTGCTTTCGCGGCTCTGCCGGGCTGCGGATTAATCCACTCCTTCCGACTCCTGCTCTTCCACCACCTTGGCGGTTTCTTCCCACTCGCGCATCAGCCGGGTGATTTTTTCGCGCCCCTGCTCGATCAGCTTGGCCAGCCGCACGCTCTCCTCGGCGCTTTTGAAATGGGCGGATTCCTGTCCGTAGCCCTCGATCTCCGCCTCCAATCGCGCCACCCGCTCCTCAATCTCGCGGCAGCGATCCTTCATCTCCTGGAGGCGAAGCGGATTGACGCGTTTCGCCTTCACCTTGGGCTCAGCTTCTGCGGCTATCAGCGTTTTTCCGCCGTCGTGCGCGCGCTTCGGCACAATGCGTTCCGCCACTAAATCAGGCAGTCCGGGCAAAGTAAGATCAATCTCTTTCCCCTCCTTGCGCCAAAGGTAATCCTCGTAGTTGCCGGGGAAAACATTCACTTCGCCGTTGCCGATTTCAAACACCCGCGTGGCCAGCTTATCGATGAAGTAGC
>PLWR01000309.1:0-8609 GCA_003165615.1 Acidobacteriota bacterium
GCATCGCCGTCTATCCGGTTCTTGTTCATCGGCCCACAGATTCGCTCCACGCTTCCTCCCCACAATCGGTCGCCCTCATGCAGTTGCGCTTCACTTCACTCGCTGTGACCAGCTCGTGACGGGACTTGCACCCGTAAGAGTGCGCCCATGCTGGGCGCACAACAAAAACGGCTCCCATTCCGCGGGAGCCGTTTTTTACATCGCAAAAAATATCGCCTATAAGCCTGAAGAAGCCAGTAAATTGCTATCGAGACTTGCAATCTGTTCGTAGGTGGTGCGCANNACGTAGCCGATCACCTGGCCGCGAATCACATGCTGGCCAGGCAGCACCGCAATCGCGGATAAATGCCCGTAAACCGTGACCACATCGTGGCCGTGATCGAGAACAATCCCGCGGCCGTACCCGGTGCCCAGCGGCGCCCCGCTCACCTCCCCATCGGCCGCAGCGCGCACGGGCGTTCCATAGGGCGCGCAAATGTCGATGCCGGAGTGGAATGCGCCTTCTCCGTTGAACGGATCGAGCCGCTCACCGAAGCTCGAGGTCACGCGGCCTTCGAGAGGCCAGAGCGACGGTGCGTCGGCCAACACTGTCCAGTCGCCGGTAAAGCTGGGCGTAAGTCCGCTTTCGAGCGCGCGCGAAACCCGCCCGGAGAGCGCCTGATTGCGCAGATCGTAAAACTGATCGATGGAGAGCTTGACCTGCTGCTGGTTTACGTTGTCATTCAGCGCCATGGTGGAGGGTGTGGGCGCTTCGGCGGCGCTCGAGGCAGCCGCGGGCGTGGCCGATGTCAGCTTGTTCTGCCTCAAGCCGTAGAGCGCGGTCACTTCGCTGGCCAGGGCGCCCAGTGAGGCCACCTGCACATCGCGGTCGTNNGCGCGATCTGCGCCATCTGCTTGAAGTTCTTACGCAGGTTCTCCCGATCCAGGCGGACCTGGTTATAGCTCTCTGTTTTGAGCAGCATGCGGGTATAGGAACCGGCCAGTCCTACAATGGTGAAGGCGCCCACCAGGGCAGCGGCAACAAATCCATACGCATAGCGTAGAGGGATCGAAATCTTGCGAATCCGCCCGTCCTCATCCCTGGCAACAAAAAGTATGTAATAGCGCTTGCGTAGCATCATCTTCGCCTCTCATCCCTGCACCCGGCAGGTCCGCAGTTCGCCGATGACCATATAAAAGCGAAAGGCACAGGGGCTTCTCAGCCCGTATAAACATACGCATCCCGTTGGGGGTAGACCCTGAGCGTGCATCAAGACTAACAAATCCCCCAAGGCCGGGTCAATCCCCTAACCTGGGAACGAAATCCACGCGGAAATGCATTTCCTTCATTAATTCCATCGACTTACGGCCGTTTGGCGTTAACAAAATGCCTGGGGAAAGCCCATCTCGGATCAAATGGAAGTCAGTTCAGGGCGGTGCCTTCCGCAGCTTGAGACGGAGGCTGGTCTGCCCTAGCCGGCCAATTGTTTCTTCACCAACTCGCTGACCACACGGCCTTCGGCGCGCATGCCTGCGGCTTGGAGTTTGGCCTGGACGGCCTTGATGACCTGGCCCATCTCCTTGGAGGTGGGCTTCTGGCCGGATAAGACGGCAACTTCGGCGACGGCTTCGGCCACCAGGGATTGAAGGCTGGTTTCGTCGAGGGCCTTGGGCAAAAACTCCTCAATGACGACGATCTCTGCGGCTTCAATGGCCGCAAGCTCCGGACGGTTGCCCTTGGTGAACTGCTCGATGGAGTCGCGGCGCTGCTTGATCATGGTGGCCANNACCTGCTCGGACTCAGGCTGCGTGAGGGCCTCGCGCTTCTCAATGGCCTTGTTTTTAAGCGAGTTCTTAATCAGGCGCAGCGTACCGGTGCGGGTTTGGTCGTGGGCCTTCATAGCGGTAATAATCTGTTGATTGACGATGGTTTCGAGTGCGCCTGCTTCGGTCATGGTTCCTCTCTTCATTTGGCCGGCGGAGTTCCGGTGCGCTGGAATTCGGGTATTCCTTGCCAGGCAGCAGCTGAGCTTAATCCAGCGTGCCCGCCCATCCTAATGTAACAATCGCGGCCAGCTGGACCACCAGCCCCACGAGCATCCATCGCTGTTCTTTGGGGTGTGTGAGCTTCCATTCACCGATCAGATAACCGGCCACGTTGGCCGCAATCAGGCCGGAGATGAGTTTGATGGGCCAGCCGATCGACGGCCCCAGACGCCCGATCTTCGGTGATGCGAAGCCGTAAAGAAAAATTTCCCCGGCCCACAGCACTCCCATCAGGACCGCCAGGCCATAGAGAGGCGCGGAGTTTGGCACGGCGAATTTCCTCCAGCTTCCATTTCTGATGAGAAGATAAACACCGTAACAAATATTGGGGATCGATCCGCTGACCAGCAATAAAAGCCAAATTACGTTGGAGCCGGCAAAGGAACTGTAACCGAGACGGAGGGCGGTCGCAACCAAGGGCTGAGCGGCACTGTAGCCGATATTGAGAACTGCGGAGCCCAGCCCGGCTCCGACGCAGAGCAAGAGGCCGACTCCCATGGGCCTGGCCTTGCCCACCATCTTTCTATGCAGGTTCTCCTGGCTGTTTTTTTGACTTTTTTCCCGCAGCATTCCGGCATAACCGGAGCAGGCGATGCCGACGATCCCAATCAGCGTGCCGAGTACGATGACCTTCCCCTGCGGCCGCAGCAGCCGATCCGGCGATAAGATCAGCATGGGGATAAAGGAGCCCATCGAAGCGCTGATGGCCAGCACCATGGTGTTGGAGATGGAGATGCCAACGGCGCTTACGCTCTGGCCAAACATGATGGCGCCAAAGCCCCAGCTAAAGCCGGCGAGGCAGGCCATCTCAGCGGCATGGGGCGAGGTGAGCCGAATGACGCGAAGAAAATCCGGCACGGTGGCCCAAGTCAGCGCGATGGGCATCAGGACGCAGGAAATGGGACTGAAGACGACCCACAGATTCTCCCAGGACCAGCGGCCGAGATAGCGCATCGGCAGCATATAGAGGCCGCACGTAATGCCGGCGACCAGGGTGCACGCAATTCCAGTCGCCAGCATCGATCCTGTAGGGCTCATTTGTTTCCTTGCCTGAACGCGTACAGTGATTCCTCAGCGAAAACTATCCAGTTCCGCTCCGGACTCCGCGTCAAGATATGCGGTGGCGTCGGGGTGGGTGCGGAGGATGGTGGCCGGACAATCGGTGGAGATGGGTTCAGTCAAAGAGCGCTTGACGATATGCGCCTTGCGCGGCCCGGGAATGGAAAGAATCAGCTTGGGCACACGGAAGAGCGTAGGGATGGTCAATGAGATGGCCTGCGCGGGAACCTCGTCGACGCTATTAAACCAGCCCTCGGCCGTTTGCTGCTGCCGGCATGCCGCATCCAGCGTAATAATCTTCAAGTCAACAGGGTCATTGAAATCCGCCAGAGCGGGCTCATTGAAAGCCAAGTGCCCATTCTCTCCAATGCCGAGCAGGCACAACTGGGGGTTGGCCGCGCGCAACTTTGCTGCATACTCGCGGCAAACGGTAGCGGGATCGGCATTTCCATCCACCCCTGTAAACTCGCGCATATGTACCCGCGAAGTGAGTTCTTTGCGAAGATAATGCCGGAAGGAAGCGCGATGATTCTCATCTAGCCCGATGTACTCATCCATATGAAAGCCGACGATCTTGTCCCAGGGCAGCCCAGGAATGGAAACCAATGCCCGCAGCATGAAAAGCTGCGAAGCGCCGGTGGCGAAGATAACGCCGACAGACTCTTGCCGGGCTGCCAACTGGCGCATGCTCTCTGCGGCGGCCTCGGCGGCCGCTTTGCCCGCAGACTCACTGTCCGGATGAATTTCTACCTTCAGATTACCAACTTGAAAACGTCTTATCGACATATGAATACAGACCAAATCCTTTCAGAATGCTAAGTCTAGAAGTGCTGTAAACTCCGGGTTAGCAAACACGTTCGGCCCGAAACGGACCGATGTTTCTTTGCATTGCTATTCTTTAATGCAGGACCATGCTTGTCAAGGAAGCTGCCTTATTCACCAAGAGGATTATCCACAAAGCACTGCAGTGCATAGGGAAATTGGATTTACCATGGAAACAAGCGGCAATCGCTGGCAGAACGAACCGATCTTCCCCCAAACCGATTGATATCGATGCATCAAGCAAGGAACAATTTTATGAGGCATGCGCTTTTCGACTTGAGCGGCAAGGTTGCTGTAGTGATTGGCGGAACCGAAGGACTGGGCCGCGCAATTACTCTGGGATTGGCCGAGAGCGGCGCCGACACAGTGGCCAGTTCGCGTCGGTTGGAACAGGTGGAAGCACTGGCCGCGGAGATTGAGGCGCTGGGCCGCCGCTCCCTTCGCATGGCCAGCGATGTGCGCGATCGAGCCTCCCTGCAGACGCTGCACAATCAGGTACTCGCGGAGTTCGGCAAAGTGGATATTCTGGTGAACGCCGCCGGCATTACCCACAATGCACCGGTCCTTGAAGTGGAGGAGAGCGACTGGTTGCGGGTAAACGATACCAACCTGATGGGAACACTGCGCGCATGCCAGATATTTGGGGCGACGATGGCCGGCGCCGGTTACGGGCGCATTGTGAACATCGCTTCCCTGGCTTCGTTTGTCAGTTTTAACCGCGTGTCGGCCTACTCGGCGAGCAAGGCCGCGGTGGCCTCGCTAACCAAGTCGCTGGCTATTGAGCTGGGGGGACGCGGCGTGAATGTGAACGCCATTGCTCCGGGAATTTTCCCCACGCCGTTGAATGCCTCGCTGGTATTAGGCACAGCGCGTGGGGACGAACTGATTCTGCGCACCCCAATGCGCCGGTTTGGCGAAGGGCGGGAATTAGCCGGGACGGCTGTCTTTCTGTCCAGCGAAGCGGCTTCATTCATCACCGGCGCGGTAATTGCCGTGGATGGCGGCTTTTTGGCAAGTGGCGTGAACCAGTAGTCTGAGATATTACAATTGTTTCAGTAATTATCAAATATTTTATCTCGCAGTCGATTAAAGGAGCGAAATGGTCGAAATTGATAACCAGTATCGCCGGTATCACAGCCTGCTGATTGAAGATGTCGTTCCATTCTGGTTCCGTCATGGCATCGACTGGATGCATGGAGGTGTGCTCACCTGCATGAACGATGACGGCTCTCTGGTCAGCGGCGACAAATTTATCTGGTCGCAGGCGCGCTCGGTGTGGACATTTTCTGCTCTCTATAACCGCGTCGAGAAGCGGCCGGAGTTTTTAAAGGCCGCGGATAACTCCATCCGGTTCCTACTGGAGCACGGGCGCGACCGGGACGGGCGCTGGGTATATCACACGGATCGGGAAGGCCGCGTGATCGAAGGCCCGACCAGCATTTATAGCGACTGCTTCGTTATCTACGGCTTCAGCGAATACTATCGCGCCACAAAGGACGAGCGCCTGCTCTCGATTGCTCTGGAATGCTTTGAGCGCGTGCGGCGCCGCGTGGAGGAACCGGATTTTTCTGAGACCGCTCCCTACCCGCTGCCTTTTGGCTGGAAAAATCACGGCACTCCGATGATGCTTACCGAGCTTTCCAACGAGCTGGCGCAGACGACCGCTGACAGCCGCTTCGACGCGCTGGCATACGAGTACGCGAGTCGAGTGATGAATCACTTTGTGCGGCCCGATCGAAACGTGGTTCTGGAGTTTCTGACCACTGATTATGAAGAGCTGCCGCCGCCGGCCGGAACATTCGTCATGCCCGGCCACGCCATCGAGTCCATGTGGTTTGTGATGCACGTAGCCGAACGGCGAGGCGATAAAGAGTTGATCCGCCGCGCCGCTGAAGTGATGCGCCGGCATCTGGAGTTTGGCTGGGACGAAAAGTTTGGCGGACTGCTTCTGTCAAAGGATATTGACGGGAATCCGCCCTATCTGCCCCACTCCGAGATGAAGGTGTGGTGGCCCCACGTGGAAGCGCTCTATGGTACGCTCCTGGCTCACTATCTGACCGGGGAACCCTGGTGCCTGGAATGGCATAAGAAAGTGGCGGATTGGACGTGGGCGCACTTTCCCGCGCCACCGGAGTTCGGAGAGTGGCGCCAGCGTCTGAATCGGGAAGGTAAACCAACGACGGAGATTGTTGCGCTTCCCGTGAAGGATCCATTTCATTTACCTCGCGGGATAATCCTGATATTGCAACTGCTGGAGAAGATGCGAGCAGACCAGACCGAGAGTTTAGTTGTAGGAAGTACGTATGAATCGGGGAAGACAAAATGATTACGCGCACAATAACAGGCCGAAGCACCAGCACCGGGCAGCCGCTGCGCATCACCGTTGAGCAGGACTGCATTCAGGCCATCGAGCCCGGGCCCGGCGATGAGACCGCATGGCTGTCGCCGGGCTTTATCGACCTGCAGGTGAATGGATATTGCGGCTGCGATCTCAATGAGGGTCTGGATGATCCGGATATCGTAATCGCCCTGGCGCACAAAGTGATTGCAACCGGCACGACTACTTTTGTCCCCACCATCGTCACCGCATCGGAGGAAAATATCGTTGGCGCTCTCGGCGCTATCGCGCGGGCTCGCCGGGCCAGCCCGCTGGTGGCTTACACCGTGCCCTTTGTGCATCTTGAAGGCCCGTACATCTCTCCTGAGGATGGCGCGGTTGGAGCGCACCAACGCGAATTCGTTCGCCCGCCGAGCCTGGATGAGTTTGCGCGATGGCAGTTGGCCTGCGGCGACCTGGTGGGAATGGTGACGCTCTCACCGCACTGGGAAAATGCTCCGGAGTTTATTCGAGCGATTGCCGGCAAGGGAATTCGCGTCTCGATTGGCCACACCCATGCCACGCCGGAACAGATCCACGCAGCCGCGGAGGCAGGCGCAACACTCTCTACTCATCTCGGCAATGGCATTGCGGGGATGATTCCCAGGCACCCCAATCCCATCTGGGCACAGCTTGCCGACGACCGGCTGATGGCAACCTTCATCGCGGACGGCTTTCACCTGCCCGCGGACACACTCAAGGCGATGGTGCGCTCGAAGGGAATCGATCGTACCATCCTGGTTTCAGATGTTGTGGCGCTGGGAGGCATGCCGCCGGGGATTTATTATAGTGCTGCCGTTGGGGGCACTGTGGAGTTGAGTGCGAATGGCCGCGCGAGCTCGGTCCGTTCAGGATTTTTGGCCGGCGCCGCTCGTACGCTGAAAGATGGAATTGCCTGGGCTGCAAGCTCCGCCGTATGCGAACTTGGAGACTTAGTGAGAATGGCGACGGAAAATCCAGGACGAATCGTAGGCCATCGCGGAATGCTTAGTATCGGCGCAAAGGCGGATCTTGTCCGTTTTACTTTGGATGTTGAACAAAAGAATTTACAGATCGAGAACATACTGGTGCAAGGCGCTGAGATGACAGGTCAGCACCAGCATGCCACCATCAACAATTGAAGAAAACAGGTGCATTATGACGGAAAAACCGAGTAGTGGGACTGATCGCAGAACGTTTATGAAGCAAGCAGCTGGCACCATGCTCGCGGCGGGAATGACCGCTCGTTCCTATGCGCGGGTATTGGGCGCCAATGATCGCATCCGGCTGGCTCAACTGGGATGCGGAGGGCGCAGCCGCGGTCATGTACACATGGCTCAGATGGCCTCCAAAGTAACTCCGGTTGAAACGATTGCCGTCTGCGATATCTGGAGTCTGGCCCGGGAGAAGCGCGCTGCCCAGGTAAAAGAAGCCTTCAATCTGGACCCGAAATCCTATAAGTACTCCGAGGAGATGCTGGCCAACAAGGATATTGACGGCGTGATGATCGCCACCGGCGACTTCCAGCATGCCAAGCTGTGCGCGGAAGTGGTGCAGGCGGGCAAGGACTGTTATGTTGAGAAGCCGTTTGCCAATGTTCTATCCGAAGCAAAGGAAACCCGCGACCTGGTGAAAGCCTCCAAGCAGATGGTTCAGATCGGTTCGCAGCACCGCAGCGAGCCCTACCAGTTGGCCGTTCGCGATATCGTCCGCTCCGGCCGCATCGGCGACATCGTCCACATCGAGCAGGAATGGAATGTGAACGAGGAGCGCTGGCGGTTTGTGAATATGGATACCGGCAACTCCGCCGAGATGGAGCAGGATCGCAACATGGAGTGGAAGAAGTGGCTCTACGATACTCCATCGAAGCTTCGCGAGGAAGATACCGACTGGAAGCGCTGGCTGCTGGGCAAACCTTACCGCCCCTTCGATCCCCACGTGTATCTTGAATTCCGCCTCTACAAGGATTACTCCTCGGGCATCTTCGACCAATGGCTGAGCCACGGCAGCGACCTGGTGCATTTGTGGACCGACGAAACCTATCCTGAGAGCGTTGTAGCCAACGGCGGAATCTATGCCTGGAAAGACGGGCGCGAAAATCCGGATACTTGTGTTGCCGCGGTCACTTATCCCAAGGGATTTCTCTACACTTATAAGACAATTTTCGGAAATAGCTTCAGAAGCTTCTCCAGAATCCAAGGTCGCGATGGAACGATCGCCAACTATGGCGGCGAAGGCGCTTCACTCTTCACTGTCAGTAAGGAAGGCGGCCGGGATGAACTTGGGGGGGGGCCGTTAAGCACGAGTGTGCCGATTACAGGTCCGGCGATTGACCAGGAAGAGATCG
>PLWR01000309.1:8616-8915 GCA_003165615.1 Acidobacteriota bacterium
GACCGAAGAAATCGTGGATCAGCCTGTTGTCCGCGCCAGTTAGATAAGAACCGGGGCGGTGGCGGCACATAAGCCTAAGTCTTGCATCATCGAAAGCGCCTTCGCTTTTCTTTCTCATCGCGTTCCATTGTTTGTTGCGGAGAGTGTTTGCTACACTATTGGGATGATTTCCATGAGAAGGTTCTTTGGTCTGCTAATCGCCGTCACTGGACTCCTTGCAGGTTTGCAAGCCGCATCCGCTCAAGTTAAGGTTTGGGAAGGTACGTTTAAGATACCTGTTTACGAAGAAGGCCCTCCCA
>PLWR01000204.1 GCA_003165615.1 Acidobacteriota bacterium
GAAACCACGAACCCCATTGGCCGCTCGGCTGAAGCTACCGAATAGTACTCGCAAAGAATTGATAATAAAAGTGAATATGCAATATATTATCGACGGTTGCCCCTATAGTTGCCCCCAGCAATACAGCGTTGCGCGAATTGTTGCGAACCAAATCTCGTCTTTGCTCGATTGGCTACCAAATTATCTTTGAGATGGTTCTATATCAGCGGGCGGAGACGGAGAAATCCACGCCATGAGCGCGATTCGCGCCAGAATCCCCCACAGCGCGCCGATGTGTTCCGGGGGATGCCAATTCCCACAGCGCTGGTGAATGGAAGGCCAGGGCGCGGCGCTGATGCGGCGGCGCGGCGGGGTTTGGCGCTCGGGGTGACTGAGTGTCGCTGGGGATGGCTCCGGCCTCGGGTGCGCTCTGGAGTGGCTCCCCGCTCGGGATACCACCAGCGACGCGGAGTGCGGCTGTAGCCGCCCCCTATGCATTTCAAGGGGGTGGAGTGGGGGGTAGAGTCCGGCATCCTCGGAACCGGGTCTATTTGCTGATTTCTTGTATTTCCCGCAAACAGGCTGACCCCTTTGTGTGTATGTACGTCTCACAATATAATGGGGCAACGTTTAAGCAAGAATTCAGCGCCATGCCCGCGTCGCGCGAAAGCAGGGAACGGAAACAGAGACATTTATTGTTGACCATGTGGCAAAGGGCCATGCATCTGTAAAGGGAGAGCGCGGTGAAGGGGGAACTCTACATATTCCTTTGGCCGAAGTCGTCGTCAGGCGCTTTGGCGAAGCCATTTTCCCGGTGCTGCGCCATGTTGAGTCTATCGCGAGAGCAAATGGCTCACCGAATCACGTCTTGATTGAAGCTGATAATTACCTGCACTGTAACTCCTCGAATGGCTTTACCCAAAGAAAGTGGACTGCATCTATAGGCAAACCATCACGGTCACCTTCACCTGGTAGCTCCCTCGCCCGCACCAAACCACCATGATTGCCCCACCCATCGCACTCCCACGTCAGCGCAGCATGCCCGGAGCCCTCGGCATGCCGCCGTCGTGCTCGGCCAAAGCCCCGGATGACAGGACTCCATGCTCCACTAGAAACTCATCCAGACTCAGTTCCACAAGTCTGCTGCCAGCCTCATTCAGGTGATACTCATCTTCGTAAATGCGCTGGCCCCCAATTGCCGAAGAACACATCGTTCCCGACGGCGGACATATCGAATCAAGCGGATCGAAGACCAGCATGTTCTCGTGCCGCTTGGCCCTCTCCGTAATCAGCGCATTCACTCCGCCCAACCTCGCGATCGAGGCCGCCCTGTCCACCTGCACAAAACACTTGTCGGAGACGGTCGGCCGGAACCACTCTCGCTGGCACAGTTCCTTCTCGTAAATCTCCGGCATCTCCGGCGTAGAGAGAAAGACGACGACCCTTTCCGAAGAGTGCGCCTCGGCGAAGGCTTCCAGCTGCTTCAGCCACGACTGCAGAGCCTCCTCCTGGGTGATCCGCCGGCCATCGGCGTCGTAATAACCCATGGATCGAAAGCGCCGCGTACCGAGGGGAGTCGAAAAATATGACATGTAAAACGAGGACAGTAGAATCAAGTCGCCCGGTTTGGAATGGCTGTTCGCAAAGTAGTTGTTGACCTCCGCGTTCATCTCTCGCGCATTATTCCGCGACTTCCCCATGGTCAGCCCGCCCATCGGCGTCGAAACAATCGAGATGGGAAACGGCGTGGAACCAATCGAAATCAGCGTGAAGCTCTTGCCATAGCGGTTCGCCAGGTTCTGTCCAAGACCGACAAACATCTTGGCTTGGCTGTCGCCGATCAGCACAACCGCTCCGTTGGTTCCACCCGACGGCGTCGGATTCTTGTGGTCTCCTCTGTTGAGGGCCATCCCGGTGTAGAGCTTCCCCGCGGCGGGATACAGCAGGACAAGCAGGATCGAGGCCGCAACCACCGAGCCCAAAACGCCGGTCGCGACAATTGCCCGCCGAGAGTTGAACCACAGCCGCCGCCGCAGTGGACGTTCGACGTAATTGTAGGCAAGAGCAGCAAACAGAAATACCACGCCTAACTCGACCGGCAAAAGCGCAAGCCGCACACCCACGGTCCAGCGGAAAACGATCAGCATGGCCCAGTGCCAAAGATAAAGCGAATACGACAGGAGGCCGATGTAAACCAGCGGCCTCAGCGTCAGAATGCCGTAAACGCTGGAACCTTCGTGCACGGCAAACAACAGTACACACGTGCAAACAACCGAAACGATCGAGGCAGTTTCTCCATACCGGTCGGGCAGAATCAGTACGCCCAACAGGACCGCTAGAACCAGCGGGAGCGGCGCCCAACGAACCTCCCCAAAGCGCCTGACAGCCAGAAAGGTCAAGCATCCGGCCATCAGCTCCCACCAGCGGGTCGGCATAAGGAAGAAAGCCTTGGGCTGGTTCGCATGGATGTAGTACAGGTATGCGACCAACGAGACCATCAGCGTCCCCATCATCAGCAGTGCGGCCAACATTCTGCGCCGGCTGCCCACGCGATGCAGGCCGAACCAATAAAGAAGGGGATAGACAAGATAAAACTGCTCTTCGACGCCCAGTGACCATGTGTGCGTGAACGCATTCAAGCTGGCCGCCGATCCGAAGTAGTTCGTGGCCTCCTTCAGCAGGTACAGATTCGATACGGCAAAGAGCGCCGCAATTCCGGTCCGCAGCGAAACCACAGGAGATTGCTCAAAAAAACTGATGACAACGCCCGTCACCAGCACGCACAGCAGGAGCCCGGGCCAAAGTCGCCGGATCCGGCGTGAATAGAAGGCAAGAATGAACTCGCCAAGGGTGCTTTCGCCTCGGCCCACAAGAGAAGCAGTGATGACAAACCCCGAAATCGCGAAAAAGATATCCACTCCCACGTAGCCGCAGGGCAAGACACTGGATGTGAAGTGGTTGACAATCACTGCAAGTACAGCGATCGCTCTCATTCCATCGATATCTTTGCGATACATGCTTCGTTCCGGCGAAGCAGCTCCAGCAACCACCAGTCACCCCCTGAAGAATCTAATTGAACACCAGTATCGCTCGGCCAGAAACACCGCATACCGCCGCTTGGCTTCACCGGGTGCCCCAGGTCCGGATTTTCGGACCTGGGAAACCACGAACCCCATTGGCCGCT
>PLWR01000316.1 GCA_003165615.1 Acidobacteriota bacterium
GATAGAAACCCGGAAGCAGTGGAAAAAGCCCTCCTGAACAAGTCGTGAGATGCGAAGGGTAGCATAGGCACTCTTGCCTGTGGTTAGGGCGGATGCATTCGCGACTGTGGGGCGCTCGCCAGCTTTCCTCAGCCGTCGGCGAGTAATCGTGTGACCGCATCCTTGAAATCTTGGCTGACCACGTTCACATTCTTGAAAAACATCTTGGCGTCGAATGATTTATGAAAGTGGCCCAGGTGGCCGCAGGCGTCCTCTAGGTTGTTGGGTAGCTCCAGGATGGCGGCGCTACAAAGAACGGGTATCACTGTATTCTGAAATCCTCAATAAGGGGGTGACCCTTGTCGCCGCCTTTGGCAACCGCGCCCTGGGGGGGCTACACATGTTGGCGCGTGGGGCACTTTCGGAAAATATGTCTTTTGACAAAACGAGCCAATAGGTATAGGCTAGAAGTGCGATGAAGGCCGGATGCCATGGGCTTGCCCCTACGCAAGTCTCTTCCCCTCCTGAACGCGGCCTTGCAACCAACCGAGACAAAAATAATAAAATGAAGATCGCTCCCAATGAGTTATTGAAAACAAAGGGGCAAAAATAATGCTCCCAATGAGTTCATGAAAATAAAGGAGTTGTCGGGCTTTCTGTATTACTCTATGATAAATAAGAAGTTAGATGTCGCGGGGGCCACGGATCCTGAATCCATAATCCCGAGCCCCGACTCGTCCGCGCGCTTGCAAATTGCGTGGCGAGAGAATATCCTGCGGCCCACCTCCAATGTGGAGGGTGCTATGGGTAAACCCAAGGTGATGGTGGCATTACGTGACGGCGCTTCAATTGAGAGCTTGTTGACCCTGGCGTGCCAGTTAAGCCAGGGTATGGAGGGTGACCTGGTGGCTTTGCACGTGGTCGAGATACCGCTCGTTACTCCCCTCGAGGCTGCGGATGAAACCATCGATCATGCGGGCAAGGAAGTCCTTGCGCAAGCCAAACGCGTGGCGGAGAAGTTCCCCTGGCCTCTTTCCACTGAACTGCTGCGCGCGCGGGAAGTGGGTGAGGCGATGGTGGGCGTGGCCAGGGAACAGGGCATGGATTTGCTGGTGATGGGCCACCACAAGCCTCATCTCCACACCCTGAGCGAAACGCTGCTGGGCGGAATCGTTCGCTACGTGGCCCACCACGCGCCCTGCCGCGTTATCGTGCAAATTCCCGCGCCGGAGCACCCTAAATCCGGGGCCATAAGTTAGGGGCCAGCGTGGCGAAGCGCGGGAATACGGATAAACCGGAGCACCCATCCTTACGTGCGCCCGGCGTTTGCCTTTCAGTTTTGCCTGGAATGTATGCTCACCAGGGGGCGGCGCAGGCAGGTGCGGTCGTGGTGGCCAATTTCCACCAGTTCGAAGGTTAGTTCCTGCGGGCGTGCTTCCCGCACCAGAACGCGGGCGTGGATTTTATGCATTCCCGACTTGAATTCCAAAGGCACAGAAGTGCCGGGTTTGATGTGGCACTGGCTTTGTGCCACGCCGCCCCCAAGACTGAGTTGTTGGACGGAGATCGGTTGATCGCCCTGGCTGGCGCTGACCATTCCTTTCAGTGGACGAGGCATGTTAACGCGGTCATAGCGCCGCTGGCGCAGCCAAGGGGTATCCGGGTCGGGATCGAGAGCGGTCAGGTTCAACTCCGCATCACTCAGCCCAGACCGAGGGAGAAAACTCTGCGTCCACTCCGGGTCGATTTTCTTAAGGGCTTGCATGGCGGTGATGCGCAGTTCGCGGGGATGGAGCCAATACCAAAACCGCTTGCCCTCGGCCAGAGGGCGAAGCAGGGCTTCAGCCTTGGGCTCGCGGAGGCGGCCCAGAGCTTCAATGGCTT
The DNA here is from genome assembly GCA_003165615.1 of Acidobacteriota bacterium. Next base: position 1,864 of record PLWR01000316.1, read on the forward strand.
TGATTTGCAAGTAGTGTCCAGAGGGCTGGGAAGTTTCCTGTTCCACGATGCGCATCAGTCGAGGAGTGATGCCATGGTCGCCCGACATTCCCAATTCGTCTACAACTTCCGGCAAGACGGTAGGGCTGAGGAGATCATAAACCTTTTCCAGCAGTTTGCCCCGCTGCGGGGCCAAACTGTTGGCCAGTTGCCGTACCACGAGATCATGCGCCATCGAATCCCAGTTGCGCAGTCGAGCGGGAAGGAATTCTTCCAGCACACTGGGTCCCAGCCGGCTGAGCAGTGCCACCTTGGAGGCAGCTTCCGGCGCCGGGCGCGTCTGCAAAACCCTGCTCAGATGCTCGACCGCCTCAGGGCCTACTGCACCCACCATTTCCAGCATCCGTTCCCATTCATCCCGGCGGGTGCAACGTTGGATACGGCTCGCGACCTGATCGACCGTGCCGTGAGGCATTCGCCGCAGCACTTCCGCCAAACCCTCGGGAAGGTGCGGGGCGCGCAGCGCTTCATCGATGAAAGCCGGTAGGGGATTGCCCACTTTGACCCGCGGCCAGAGGATTCGAGCCAACGCGGGCTGGCGCTGTTCCAGTATCTCCATGGCCTGAAGCGCTTCATGGACGGCGGGGTACTGCCGGCGCGCCGCGGCCTCGTGGCTGAAGCGCACGAACGAGGCCCCCAGCAACGATTGCAAGTCGGCGTTTCCCTCCCGGCACAATGCTTCGCCCATGTGATGCAGGCTGGATTTCAGCAACGAGTGATTGGCCCGGGAAAAAAGATCAGCCATCTCCGTCAATCCCGTCGAAGCTTTTCGCCTTGCCTCCACGTCGGCCGTGTAGACGCACTGGGTGTAGTTGTCCAGAATGGCGCGCGCGGAGTCCCTATCGCCGCGGTCGAGCAATTCCTCCACAAATTGGCGAATGTTTCGTGGGGGGACAGCCCACGCCTCCGGGGAAAGGAGCATCTTGTTCTTAGCCCGGTCGGGCACGCGCGCCCAGAATTGCCGGTCCAAAATATCGGCATGAGCTTCCACTTCCATGCCGGCGCGGCCCATTTTTTCTTCATGCACGTTCAAGATAACCCGCAGAGAGCCGATTTCGCGCTTGAGCCGGTCCAGAAGCTCGACCACGGCGTTGGTTTTTACGTCACCGCGATCGTACCTCTCCAGGGCGAAGCGCACCGCGACCCGTTCCGCGAGTTGCACCAGCAGCGGGTCGTCTGGCCTGGGGGGCTCGTTTTGCGAGCTCAGACTCATCAGCGCCTGCGTCAGGGCTGCCTGCCCGGGCGGGGGCAATTGATGGAGGTCCTTTTCGACGGCTTTGATTTGGTCTGGTGAATCGGGTTGATCCGCTGTCTGGCCGAGCTGCGATAGCCATTGCAGGACCTTGAGGACATCGTCCTCTTGCGCGGGCCGCGCTGCTGGCACGGGCGCGCCGGGGGCGACGGGAGGGCCAGTGGATTGGCTGCGGGAGCCTTCTGCCGCGGCAATGAGTTGCAGCAGCCGTTGCGGGTCCTGGAGCAGGGCTTGCAACTTTTGCCCATCCGCTCCCAGCGAGCGGGCGGCGATTTGCGCTGCCATGCCCGCATCGGTCAGGGAAGAATCCTGGGCGACAAAGCGCACTTCGTTCACCCGGATCGCCCCCTGGTCCCCTCCCAGGACGGTTCTCAGTTCCGTAGCTAAGGGCCCGGCCTTGGGTGAGCGCGACGAGAAAGCGCGCACAAACCGCCAAAAATCCTCAATCGTGGCCCGATGTGAAATGTTGATGCTGGAGAGGCCGGCGGAAGCGAGCAACTGTGCGAAGCTGCGGTCCGAGGGGCGCTTATCCAGAGGAACGCCATCTAAGAGGACTTGGTTGCCTGCAACTCCCAGCAGCAGTCCCGCTTCCCCGGAGAATTTCAAGGCTGCGCGCAGTTCTTCCCAGGCAGTCCCCAGGAGGGCGGTGGTTCGCTCGTGGTCTGCTCCGTATAGGCGTACGGTTTTCAGGAGGATGTTGAGACTGCGAGCGAAATTCCGGGCCGCAACGAGATTGGATGCATCTTCCATTTTCCCTTCGCTATTTTCCGCTTACTCCCATGTCCGCTGAGTCCCGGCTGACTCATCCATGTCTTAAGTACCATGACCGGGAACGCATTCCTAGAGTACGAAGGTACTGGTCGGTAAATGGGCTTTCGGTTTTTGCCGGGGATGGTTAACCATGGGAGTTTGGATGGCTTTCTACACTGCGGAGATTTCTTCCATCAGCGTGCGGGCATCAGGCGGTCGATCGTTCGGATCTTTTTGAATCATCCTCATCACCAGGCTGGCGACGCTGGGCGGGATGTTCAATTCGGGGCGAACCCGGTCGACGGGGAGGGGTGCTTCCTGCACCTGCCGCAGGGCGATTTCAATCCCGCTGCCTTCAAAGGGCCGGCGCCCAGTCAGCAATTCGTAGAAGACGATTCCCAGCGAATAGATATCCGACGCCGGCACGTAGGGTTGCCCGGTGATTCTCTCGGGGGGCATGTAATGGAGTGGGGCAAGCAACCCCGGAGGCAGGTCAGTATCCGAAAGTTCGGGCAACGCATCTTTTACGCGATCCAGGCTGAAATCGAGGAGCTTTGTTTGTTCCGATTTTGCGGTGCCCGTCAGCAGGATGTGTTCCGGTTTGATTTCACCGTGCATCATCCCCAACTGCAGGCCGGCATCAAGCGCGAAGGCAACTTCCCACACGATGCGGGAGGAGCGAGCGGCTCCCAGGGAAGTTTCCTTTTCGATGATTTGCCGCAGATTAGCCCCCCGCACATACTCGGTAACGAGAAAGAGCACTCCATCCTCCGCCTGGCAGAGTTCGAGCGTGCGAACCACGTGGGGATGTTGGAATCGCTGTGTGCGCTGGTAATACTCGGAAAGTTGGTTGATGAGGTCGGCGGTGGGAATATTCCATGGGGTAATCAACTTCAGGGCACAAATATCACCGCCGGCCGAATCCAGAGCGGTGTAGATCGGTCCCATGCGGACATCCGCGACCTGATCGAGGATCTTATACCGTTGGGAAATAAGGCTCCCCTTTTTCCACCCCTCAAAGTAAGCGGGGACGGTGGTGGATTCGCCCCGCGCTTTTGCTCCCGCCGCTCGCCCCCCTGCGGGTGCAATCGGCGTGGCCATCGCGATTTCCCGCTCGGAGGCTTCAATAGCTTTAATGACGACGTCGCCATTAGCGGGGCGCCGAGCGCGGTCTTTTTCCAGCATCGACATCACCAGGTCGGCGATGCCGGCGGGAATGCGCAGGCTGGCGGCCTGATCGAGCAGCGGCCGGGGAGCCTCCCCCACATGCGCGAGAAACCACTCCGCCTGGGAGTCCGCGTGGAAGGGCAGATCTCCGGTCAGCGTTTCATAGAAAACGATTCCCAGGGAATAGAGGTCGGAGCGGCCGTCCAATTCGTTTTGCCGGACCTGCTCGGGCGACATGTATTCAGGTGTGCCGATGGCGAACATCGTGCCGGAGGCGGCCAGGGAGAGGGACCCGGCTTCTTCCTTAAGCCGCCCCTCGCGGAGCTTGGTAATTCCAAAGTCCAGGACTTTTACCAGATCCCCTTGCTCGGTCTTGATCAGAGCTATATTTTCGGGCTTGATATCTCGGTGGATAATGCCCAGTTCGTGCGCGGCGCTCAGCGCCGAGGCCACTTGCTTGACGATCGAGCAGGCGCGGGCGGCGGGCATGGGCCCCTCGCGATCCAGGACATCGCGGAGCATTCGCCCGTCAATGAACTCCATCACGATGCAGTGGCGCCCGTCTTCGGTCTGGTCAATGTCGTCTACCCGAACGGCATTGGGATGTTGAAGACGGCGGGCCACAAAGGCTTCGCGCAGGAAGCGCCGGACAAAATCCTCGCGCTGCGTCAGCGAAGGGTCCATCACCTTGAGGGCGCGAACTTCGTTGAACAGCAGGTGGAGGGCTTTGTAGACGTGTCCCATGCCGCCCCTTCCCACCTTGGCGAGGATGCGATACTTGTTACGGATCGTCGTCCCCACGGCATACACTGCGGGGTCGTCCAACTCCGCCCCGTCAAGTGGGCAGAAGGCAAACTCATCGGGGTAAGGCGTTTGGCAGGAAGTGCACCGTTTCATCGCAGGAGCCCAATAAAAACAGCCAGAGTATAACACCACGGGGGGGATAACAATCAAATGTCTTGTTGCTACGAATCACACTGGACACATTCCTCCAAGCTTGGCAAAATGGTTGGTGCGTTCAATTCGGGGCGTGGCGCAGCCTGGTAGCGCGCTTGCCTTGGGCGCAAGAGGTCCGCGGTTCGAATCCGCGCGCCCCGACCAACACCCTAAAGGGCTTAGAGCCCAAAGCGCTTTCTCGAAAAGTACCAGTTCGTACCACAGTCACTTCTTCCATAGAGCGTTGACCACCTTCGATGCTGCTTCTCGCTTCTCTGACGAAACAGCTTGAGTGTAGATATTCAATGTGGTTTGAATATCGGCATGACGTAGCAGTTCCTTTTGGACTGCCGGGGTCGTGCCCAGGGCGTGTAGGAGTGTCGAGTACGTGTGCCTGAAGGTGTGCCAGCCGATGTTTCCGATTCCGGCCTTGACCGCCGCTGGCTTTAGGTGATCTGTAAGTACGCCGTCCGGCCAAGGTGGCTTTCCGTTTTCCCCCGCAAAAACGTAATCAGAATCAGCCGAGTAACGACTTGTCGCCTTGTGAGCTAACAAGACTTCGGCCAAATCCGGGTCAAGCGGGAGGGCGCTCGCTGAGGCTTCGGTTTTGGTTTCGTTAACCTCTCCCTCAACAAGGCTCCGCTCGATTCTCACAGTGAGGTTTTCAAAGTCAATGTCGCCCCACTGTAAGCCGAGCAATTCGCAAACCCGCAAGCCTAAACACGCGACGGTCGTCACCATCGTTTTGTGAGGTTCCGACAGTTGCCCCAAAAGGGCCTTGAATTCTGCCGGAGTGAGAACGCGGGGGACCTTCAGCCGCTTCCTTGACTGTCTTACAAGGTCAATGGGGTTCCGTTCCAACATCTCCCAGCGGATCGCTGCCTGAAAAAGTGTGTGCATGAGGTTTCGAACATGAGCCTTGATCTGCCGGGAGTACGGGTACTCGTCAAGCCACGATTCCACCGCCATTGTCTTGACGTTATGGACGTACTCGTCGCCCCACCTTGGCCGGATGTGATTCTTGAAGAGGCTTCGGTAGGTGCTCTGTGTAAGCTTCCGACATCGTTTGGGAGCGTACTCTTCCATGAAGCGCTTGATCAGCGCCGCCACGGTGACAGAGTGGAATTGCTGTTGTGGATTCTGCGCGTTGACGTGGATGCGATGGTGTTCCACGGCCCGTTCCGCGTCTGCCTTGGTCGGAAGTTTTTCAACCGTTCCAATCAACACCGATTTCCGTTTGCCGTTGTCGAAAAAGCGGAACTGCCAAACGTCCGGCCCCTTGTTCCGCTTGCGAATTCTCAAATCTCCGTACTGGTATCGTGCCTGCATGGTTCCTCCAATCAGAATGAAGTTGCCGTGCGGCACGCTTGGCGACCTGATTGTAGCCTTGAGTTAATCCAGGCGTCCAGTGTTGTTGCGCGATACCGCCAGAACTTCCCAACCTTCAGCGCAGGGACTTCTCCCCGTTTCGCCATCCGTTCCAGCACTTTCGGATGAATCTTCAGAACCCGTGACGCTTCCTTGCTGGTAAGAAGCATTTCAATTCCATCTGCCATAAAGTTCAGAACCTCCCAGGAACCTGCCCAACCTCTCGATACGGACCTGCCCCTGCCTTGACCTCACCCGGCCTGCCGGTGTCCGCTATCACGACCCGCAGCAGGCCACCCCGCTTGGCCCCTCAAGATCGAGGCTTGCGAGGATCGCCCGAGCATACGAATTGATAAGTCCAACTTTTTTTCTGTCAAATGACGGCAATGGGGGTTCTCCATCCGACCTGGAAGCGCAGGTCCAATGTATGGGTTTCGAGACTTTAATCGCCACGATATCTATAACTTAGCGTCATCCGATTTCACGACATCCGGGGATTTATCTTGGCGCGCGGGAAACTAAACGAAAAATGATGTGTGGGAATAGCAGCCCTTGGAATTTGCAAATGGGGCAGAGCGGCAATTGTAATCACTGCAATGGATTACTTCGAGCAGGACGAGTCCGTCCCGAGGGCGGCACGTCAGACTTTCAAATGGTTGCAAGAAGAAGTTTACACCCTATTAGAAACCATTGGACCAGCGAAAAATATTTGGTACTGATCGTGCCTCCGCCGCAGCCATCCTACCCACGAGGAATAAATGTGTCGGGGTGGTTTGCGCGGGAGTCCCGCCGCTATCGGCGGTGGTGCGCTGATAAGCAGCGGCACCTTCATGCACGCCAAATGCGCCGCCAGCGGTCGCCGCCTGGCGGTATCGGTAGTGCGCGGCGGCGGGGCGGCGCTGCGCGCCGGGTGGAAGGNNCATATGGGAACTTGTTGAAAATTCAACGCCTAACGCTGAATCGCTTCCTGCGAGGCAATCAAAAGCTCCCATATGGGAACTTATTGATTTTATTGGACGAATGTTATGGGATACTGCGAGAGAAATCCGTCAGCACAAAAGTCAATGAGGAGGGGTTACTCCGAGTTTGGAGGTGCCAATCGTGGCAGCCAGCTTGTTTGCTTGTCCCGCCAGGTCAGGACGGAAGGCGGATGCCATAGGCAAGAAGATTCACAAGTGGCGTTATAATGTGAAGGCATCCCCGCCGCAAGCGAAGGGGCTTGGGCGTAAGCCCCTTGGCCAACAGCTAAAGCGGTTGGGCCTGAGCCCGAGTTAGGCC
>PLWR01000247.1 GCA_003165615.1 Acidobacteriota bacterium
GTGCGCCATGATGCCGATATTGCGATATCTCTCGAGTTGTACTTCTCTCGCCATAAATCCCTAAGAGCAAACAATGCCGGACCCGACCTTAATCTCAACGGATCAAGGTCCGGAACCCCCGCGATGATTTAAGCCACAGAGCCGCCGACGGCGGCTGCAAAACGGATCGTGGGCCGGGGAGGCGCCACATCCCGCCTTGCTCGAGGTCATCCCGATTAAACAGGATTACCAGCGGTAATGGGCAAAAGCCTTGTTGGCTTCGGCCATGCGGTGAGTATCGTCCCGTTTCTTGATGGCGCCGCCGCGATTGTTCGCTGCATCCAGCAGCTCCGCGGCAAGCCTTTCCACCATGGACTTTTCCCCCCGCTCACGCGCATAACCGATGATCCATCGGAGACTCAANNTCAAAGAGGTCTGACGATTCCGATTGACTTCCACTGGCACCTGGTAGTTTGCTCCACCCACTCGCCGTGATTTTACTTCCAGGGCTGGCTTGACATTATCAACTGCCTTCTTGAAGACCTTAAGGGGCTCATCATTCGCCCGCTGCTTGATCAACTCAAAGGCATCGTACACGATATTCTGGGCGACACTCTTCTTGCCTTGAAACATGACACAGTTGACGAGCTTCTGCACCAGAGCGTTGGCGTATACCGGATCGGGACCCGTTTCTCGACGTTCTACCGTACCTTTACGTGGCATCTACAATTCTCAGCTTTCAACTTGTAGGGCCGAGCGGCGCTCGGCCCTACGAAATACTTAGGCAGCCTTCGGCCGCTTGGCTCCATATTTGGACCGCCCTTGACGGCGATCCGCAACCCCTGCGGAATCCAGGGTTCCCCGGATAACGTGATAGCGAACGCCGGGAAGATCTTTGACGCGCCCGCCGCGGATCAGCACGATGGAGTGTTCCTGGAGGTTATGACCCACCCCGGGAATGTACGTCGTCACTTCCATGCTATTGGTCAAGCGCACGCGCGCGACCTTGCGTAATGCTGAATTCGGTTTCTTGGGCGTCTGCGTATAAACGCGAATACAGACCCCCCGCTTCTGGGGGCAACCTTCGAGGGCCGGACTGGAGGTCTTGTAGCGTGGCGACTTCCGACCGAGACGAACCATTTGACTAAACGTAGGCATTCTAAAGCCTTTCACCATTCCCACTTGGCGCCGATTCTGACCGACACATGTATGGGCTGTAATTTGGCTTTCACCAAATCCTTACAAATTTAGCAGAACTAGGAGAAAACTGTCAAGGGTCTGGGTGCCGGGAATGCTGAAATATTTAACGCATCTCCATAATTTCCCGTTCTTTACTCTTCGCCTGACTTTCCAGTTTTTCCATGAACTCGTCAGTCAGCTTCTGAATCTCATCCAGGCCGCGGCGTTCATCGTCCTCGGCGATTTTCTTGTCTTTCAGAAGCTTCTTCAACTCTTCATTACAATCACGTCGAATATTGCGAACGGCAGTACGATGATTCTCCATCGCCTTGTGAAGGTGTTTCACCAACTCCTTTCGCCGCTCTTCCGTGAGGGGAGGAATGGGCACCTTCAAGATTTTGCCATCGTTTACCGGATTCAATCCCAGATCCGCGGAGCGAATGACCTTTTCAATCACCGTCAGCAGGCTCGGGTCCCAGGGCTGAACCGTAATCATCGAGGGATCAGGAACTCCTAACGAAGCCACTTGATTGAGCGGCGTATGCGTTCCGTAATATTCCACTTTCAGGTGGTCCAACAAAGAGGTGGAAGCACGACCAGTGCGAACCGCAGCAAGTTCCACCCGCAAATCCTCCGCGGCCTTGGTCATGCGGGTTTTCGCCTGTATGATCGTTTCTTTAATCATCTTACCCGCCTTTCCTGCCCGGCCTTAAGGGGCGACCAGAGAACCCACCTTTTCACCCATGATTACCCGTTTAAGATTCCCCGGGACATTGAGGTTAAATACGATGATGGGCAAGTGGTTATTCATGCAGAGGGAAATCGCCGTAGTATCCATCACCGCCAACTCCCGCGCCAGCACATCCAGATAACTGATTTCGGCGAATTTCTTGGCTTCCGGGAATTTCTTGGGGTCGGCATCGTAAACCCCGTCCACCTTGGTGGCTTTCAGAATAACCTCGGCCTTGATCTCCATGGCCCGCAGGGCAGCCGCGGTGTCCGTGGAGAAATAGGGGTTTCCGGTTCCGCCGGCAAGAACAACGACCCGGTCTTTTTCCAAGTGGCGGATGGCGCGCCGGAGAATAAAGGGCTCGGCAACCTCGCGCATTTCAATCGCCGTGGCCACCCGCGTATGCGATCCTTTTTTCTCCAAGGCGTCTTGCAGGGCCAGGCCGTTGATAATGGTGGCCAGCATGCCCATGTTGTCGGCGACCACGCGGTCAATCCCCATCGCCGATGCCGCCACGCCGCGGATAAAATTCCCCCCGCCCACCACTATGGCGACTTGCACACCCATCTGCCGGACTTCGGTAACTTCCTCGGCAATCCTCGAGGCCACTTCCGGATCAACGCCAAACCCCTGCTTGCCCATAAGGGCTTCGCCGCTCAACTTCAGCAGGACGCGTTTAAAAACCGGTTGGCTCATCTCGTCTCGGACCGCGATCGGACCGCGGCCAATAAATCCCAACCATCCCTTTCCGAATGCTTTGGTTGCAGGTTAGCGCCGACCTGTAGCTCGGCAGTGCTGAGCTAAAGCTCAGCACTACAACACCCACAACCTGCTAGGCAGACGCCGCTGGCGTAGACTCAGCAGCGGGCTTGGCTGTCGCCTCACCAACCTTCAATCTCGAAAAGCGGCTGATTTTGATATTCTCACCAAATTTGGCGATCTTGGCGGCAATCAATTCGCCCACGGTCTGCCCGCTGCCGCCGTCCTTGATGAAATGCTGTTCGTACAGGCAGTTATCCTCGTAGAACTTTCCCAACTTGCCTTCCACGATCCGGTCGAGCACATTTTCCGGCTTTCCAGTGGCCGCAGCCTGTGAACGCAGAACTTCCTTCTCGCGTTCCAGCACCTCGGCGGTGACATCTTCCTTGCGAAGAAAGCGTGGGTCCGTGGCGCAAATCTGCATGGCCAGGTCGTGCGCAAACTGCTGGAACTCCTCGGTACGCGCCACGAAATCCGACTCACAGTTGACTTCCACCAGGACGCCGATCTTTCCACCTGCATGGATATAGGAACCCACCACGCCTTCGGACGTCGTGCGCCCGGCCTTCTTTGCCGCCGTGGCCAGGCCGCGTTTGCGCAATACGGTGAAAGCCTGCTCCATTTCACCTTTTGCCTCATCAAGAGCACGCTTGCACTCCATCATGGGAGCGCCACTAATCTCACGCAGTTTTCTGACTTGCTCCGGGGTAACACTCATGCTGGATCAAATCCTCCCGACACAATAGAGGCCGGCGTTGCTGTACACGCAGCTAGCCTCAAGGGGTCGTCTTATGAATTCTCGGGGACTACTGAAGGTCAGACGGGCCACGCCCGCGGGGCCTAAGGTCGCCGCCCACCTTCCGCTTCAATTTGGGGGAACGCACCCGACCATCGAGAACTTCCTCGGCAGCCAGAATGGCAGGTGAAAGCGTAGGATCGCTTTCTGCCACAAACGCCTGCTCCCCACTCTCATATCCCGGTGGGGGTATCTCCCCGGCGGCAATGGCTTCGCGCATACGCTGCTGCTCAAGCTCCTCAGCCGCTTTCTCCGCCGCAACTTTCTCTTCTTCGAGCCGCTTATCCTCCGCGGCTTGGCGCCCTTCCAGGATGGAATCGGCGATGCGCGAGGTAAACAGCCGTATGGCCCGCAGCGCGTCATCGTTTCCGGGAATCACATGATCGACCACGTCCGGGTCGCAATTGGTATCGACGATAGCGACCACGGGGATTCCCAACTTGCGCGCTTCCTGAACGGCAATCTCTTCGCTGTGGGAGTCCAC
>PLWR01000324.1 GCA_003165615.1 Acidobacteriota bacterium
CGTTGTTGCCGTACTCTTTGCCGAGCTGGAAGGCTTTCTTGTTGGGCACCGGCAGGGCTTCGCACTTGTAGCCAAGGCCCTCGAGAGCGCCGTGAATTAATTTCTCATGCTTCCAGGTGAGGCCGCCGAAGAGAATGGTGGTGTGGTCGCGCTGGGATTTGGTAAAAGCGCGCTCCACGGGTTTGGCGAATTGCTGCACCGCCCGGCGCTCAAGGCCGGCCTCCTTTTCGAGGCGGCGCCGTTCGTCTTCGAGCTTCTGGCGGATCAACTCCTCTTTCGAGGAAATCTGAATCAAGCCCCCGTTGCCGTGGGGCATTTCATTAAAGGGAACAGTACTCATGCGTCACCTCGTCTGGAAGTCAAAGATGCAATCTCATGGCAGGGATCGCGACCACGCCTCTCACTTTGGATATCAACTAGTCCGCCGCCTAAACCCGTGCAATCTGGAAATCGACTCTTGGTTAATCCCAGGTTCGCCCCACGATGTAATTAGACCCCGAAGGCCGCCGGGTTGTGGATATTCATAGCCTGACGGTGAGCATAATCCTACTTGACGTAGGGCAAGGTAAATTCCAATCCATTGAACGGGGAATTTCCCTACTCGAAGTGGTTGGGGCGTGCATTGAAGGGTAAAGGCTGATTATTCAAATTGTTAGGGGAAATTTGGGGGGTTTAGGCAGCGATCAGCGAGCTGCGACATTGGACATTTTGTCAACTGGCGGTCTGGCGGTTCACCTTGCTGCCCTTTTGTGCCCTTATTGGTGCTTTATCCATAATGGGAAATGCTGCCCCACCTGTGCGTACCCGCACCTGAGGGGACTTCTTCCTTTTTTCCGAACGGGTAAATGGCGCGGAAAATTTTTCAACAATTCTTGCGAAGTTCCAAAACGGCGAAACGCTATTCGCTAAATTCGTCATAGGAGGGTCGGAGTTCGGAAGGTTGAATTACTCCCATCAGATTGTAGCGGAGCTCGTCAGAGAGTTCGGTGATCTGCATTCCTTCGGCGACCAGAACCTTGCAGGCCAGCACGGTGCGCGCAGGAGCGTCAGGCTGATTCGCCATGGTGTATGAAATTCGGCAAAGCTGGCACTCCTGATTCCAGCAGAAGCGGCCGTAGGGAATCGTCTCTGGGCTCATGTATTGGAAGGCGCGCAGGCAGGTGTTCTTTTCCGGGACGGAGAAAGGCCTTCCCAGCACGGTGATGTTGACCAGCCTTTCATAGTCCCGAAAGAGCGGATTTTCCATGCTACTCGCTGACAAAGGTCGCCAGCCGGCGGAGCTTTTCCTGGCGGCGCTTCAGGAGGTCGGGCACCGCCATCTTTCCGAGCCGGTCGAGGCAGTTGCGCAAAACCGGGCGCAGGAGTTCCGCCGCCTGCGCGTGGTTCATATGTGCGCCGCCCGCAGGCTCCGGCACGACTTGATCCACGATCTGCATCCGGTAAAGGTCTTCCGCCGTCATCTTGAGCACGCGAGCCGCTTCTTGTTTGTGGTCCCAGTCGCGCCAAAGGATCGACGAGCAGCTTTCCGGCGAGATTACCGAGTAGATGGCGTTTTCGTGCATCAGGATTTCATCGCCAACCGCGATCGCCAGTGCGCCGCCGCTGCCGCCCTCTCCGTGAATCAGCACCACGACGGGAACTTGCAGCTTGCAAATTTCCTTCAAATTATACGCAATGGCTTCCGCCTGGCCCCGTTCCTCTGCCCCAATGCCCGGGTACGCTCCCGGCGTATCGACAAAGCAAACGATGGGCAGGCCAAACTTGGAGCCCAGTTCCATGACCCGCAGGGCCTTGCGGTATCCTTCCGGATTGGCCATGCCAAAATTGCGGAGGAGCTTTTGCTTGGTGTCGCGGCCTTTCTGGTTCCCGATTACAACGATGGGGCGGTCTTCGAATTGCGCAAAACCCGTGACCAGGGCGGCATCGTCGGCAAAGCGGCGGTCACCGTGCACCTCCATGAAATCTGTGCAAAGCATCTGAATATAATCCAAAGTGTAAGGCCGTTGCGGATGGCGGGCCAGGAGGACGCGTTCCCAGGCGTCCTGATTGGGCCCGGACACCTTCTGCCGCAACGCGACAAGTTGCTCGCGCAGGCGCTCAATCTCCTCTTGCAAGGCGGCGGAACTCGCCGTGCCCTCGAGTTCCGCGATCTGCTTTTCCAGTTCCTGCGCGATGGTTTGATCACTGGTTCCATTTGCCATATCGTTGCCGACTCCTGGTGCTCAATGATGTCAGTGGTGCATTAATTGCGCAAACTGACGCCTGCCCCGCCCTACATTCCGGGCGCCTGTTTTTCCAGCCGAATCGCCTCTTCGCCGCAGAGTTTGCGCAGGCGGGTCAGCAATTCATCATCCGCCCTTACCCCGCGAGGAGCCTGCGACTGGATGCGCACCACGAAGTCTCCGGGGCGTGCCAGCTCGAACAGCAGCGGACTATCTCCCGGGTAGGCGCTCAAAATATCAGCGAGTTCATCCAGGCGGCCTGCTTGCAGGGCATCCAGGTTCATGCGAATCCGCAACTGGGTTTTGGCGCCATTCACCGCGGCCTCCAGCGGCCGGGCCTCGCTGACCACCACGCGCGGTTTCTGATTCTCCTCGTGGCGCACGCGGCCTTTGATGAGCAGCGCGGCGTCGGGCTTCAGCACATTCTGCATTTGCAGGTAGGCCTGCGGAAACACCAGCAACTCGGCGGAGCCCCGCAGGTCTTCGAGTTGCGCGCTGGCCCAAAGGTCCCCCTTCTTGCTGGGTTTCACGCGCAGGCCGCGCAGAATCCCGGCCAGGGTCACGGGTGCTTCGTGCGCCATCTCTTCAATGGTGGATGTGTCGTTCCGAGTAATGGTGGCCAGGCGCGAAGAATACTTCTCCAATGGGTGGCCCGTAACGTAGAACCCCAGCACTTCTTTTTCGGCGGCCAGGCGCTCCGCTTCGGTCCACTCGGGCACATCGGGCATTTCGAAAGGCGGCGGAGGGGGGGCATCCGCTCCGCCCATGAACAGGCCGTGCTGGCCGCTTTCAGCTTCCCGCTGGTGTTTCTGCCCCAACTCCATGGCCCGATCAAGGACCGCCAGCAATTGCGTGCGTTTTACGCCGAGGGAATCAAACGCTCCGGCCTTGATAAGGCTCTCCAGAACGCGTTTGTTCAGGAGGCGCAAGTCCACATGCTCGCAAAATTCCACCAGGTTCTCAAATCGTCCCAGTTTTAGACGTGCCGCCAAGACTGATTCGATGGCGGTGGGACCGACGTTCTTGATAGCGGTCAAGCCAAAGCGGATGTCGTTGCCGGCGGGAGTGAAGACCAGGTCGCTCGCATTGACGTCGGGCGGCAGAATCCCGATGCCCATATCCTTGCATTCGGCCAGATAGCGCGTGAGCTTGTCCTGGTTGCCGATTTCCGCCGTCAGCAGCGCCGACATGAACTCCACCGGATAGTGCGTCTTCAGGTAAGCGGTATGGTAAGCCACCAGCGCGTAGGCGGCGGAATGCGATTTGTTGAAACCGTAGCCCGCGAACTGTTCCACCAGATCCCAGAGCTTCTGCGCCTTCGCCACCGACACGTTGTTGGTGCGCGCGCCCGCCAGGAATTTCTCCTTGTTGGCCACCATGACTTCAATTTTCTTTTTGCCCATGGCGCGCCGCACCACGTCGGCCTCGCCCAGGGAAAAGCCCCCGACCTTGTTAAAGATCTGGATTACCTGTTCCTGATAGACGATGACGCCGTAAGTCTCTTCCAGGATGGCCTCAAGCTGCGGCAGGTCGTAAGTGACCTTGCGTTTACCGGAGCGGCGGGCGATGTAATCGTCGATCATGCCGCCCTGGATGGGTCCGGGCCGGTAGAGGGCGTTGAGCGCGGTAAGGTCGGCGAGGCGATCGGGTTTGACGCGGCGCAGGATGTCGGTCATGCCGCGGCTTTCAAATTGGAAAATGCCCGAAGTCATGCCTTTGCTGAGTGTTTCGTAGGAAGCGGGATCGTCAAGCGTCAACGATTCAAGATCCAGTTTTTCGCCTTTCTTCTTTTCAATCAGCTTCACGCAGTCGTCGATGATGGTCAGCGTGGTAAGCCCGAGGAAATCCATCTTCAAGAGGCCGATTTTCTCCAGGTCGTCCATCGCATACTGGGTGGTGATTTCATCCTTGCTGCTCTTGTGCAGGGGAACGATCTCCTGGAGCGGCTGCGGCGAAATCACCACGCCCGCGGCATGAGTCGAGGCGTGGCGAACGAAGCCTTCGAGGTGGGCAGCGACGTTTAGGAGGTCGGCAATGCGCGCATCGGTCTTCTGCAGCTGGGCCAGTTCCGATGACTGCTTCAATGCGTCTTCCAGCGTGATATTCAAGGTGGTGGGGATAAGCTTGGCGATCTTATCAGCTTCCGAATAGGGCATGTCGAGGGCGCGGGCGGCGTCGCGGATGACGGCTTTGGCCCCCATCGTCCCAAACGTAATGATCTGGCTGACGTTTTCGCGACCGTACTTTTTGGTGACGTACTCGATCACCTCGCCGCGGCGGCGCTGGCAAAAGTCGATATCGATGTCAGGAAACGAAACACGCTCGGGATTCAGGAACCGCTCGAAGAGCAGTTCGTTCTGGAGCGGGTCCACATCGGTGATATGCAGTGAGTAAGCCACCAGGCTGCCTGCGGCCGAACCGCGGCCGGGGCCCACCGGGATGCAGTTATCGCGCGAGTGGCGGATGAAATCCCAGACAATCAGGAAATAGCCGGCAAAGCGCATCTGTTTGATCAGTTCAATTTCGCGTTCCAGGCGCTCTTCATAGGCTGGCAGGGGATACTTCAGGCGGCCGGCGGCTTGCAGGCGGTCCAGGCGCTCGCGGCGATGGGCAAAGCCTTCGCGCGTGACTTTCTCAAAATAGCTGTCAGGAGAGTCGCCCGCGGGCACATCAAAGTGGGGGAAGACGTGCTCCTTGGTTTCCAGGTGCAGGTTGCAGCGCTCGGCGATTTCCAGGGTGCGGGCCAGCGCCTCCGGCACGTCATTGCCAAAGACTGCCGACATTTCCTCGTAGGTCTTGAAATAAAACTCATTGGTGCGAAACTTCATGCGATTCGTGTCGCTCATGGTTTTGCCGGTCTGGATGCAAACCAGCACTTCCTGAGCGCGCGCGTCGGAGGCGTTGATGTAGTGGCAGTCGTTGGTGGCCACCAGGCCAATGCCCGTTTCGCGTGCGAGACGCACCATCTGCGGATTGATGTGCTTCTCTTCCACCATGCCCTGGTCCTGAAGTTCGAGGAAGAAGTTCCCTTTACCGAAAATATCGCGCAGATCGTAAGCCGATTGGCGCGCCACTTCGTAGCGGTCGGAACCCAGCGCCACGGCCACCTCACCCCGCAGGCAGGCGGACAGCCCCATCAGGCCCTCGGCGTGCCGCGCCAGCAGGTCCTTATCGATCCGCGGCTTGTAGTAGAAGCCCTCGATGTAAGCGGAGGAGGCAAGCTTGACCAGGTTGCGATAACCCCGCTCGTTTTCGCAGAGCAGGACCAGATGGTTGGGGCGGTCGGTGTCCGTAGCGCGATCGAACCGGCTGGCGGGGGCAACATAAACCTCACATCCAATGATGGGCTTGATGTTGCGCGCTTTGGCCGCCTCATAGAATTTCACCGCCCCGAACATGTTGCCGTGGTCGGTCATGGCCACGGCAGGCATTTTCAGGGTCGCGGCACGGTCCATGAGCTTGCCGATTTCGCAGGCGCCGTCGAGAAGACTGTAGTCGGTATGAAGGTGCAGATGAACAAAATTGTCGGATGTCATTCAGAAAGATTGTAGCAGAAAATGCTGCCCCCGACGCGGCAGTTGTCGGGCTGTGGTTTTCGGTCATCGGTAATCAGTTTTCAGTCACCAGCTTTCAATGGCGGCATAAAGCCACCTCTACGTCCCTTTTTCAGCAAGCGCGGAGTAATCCCGCTTCGAGGGGGATTACTCCGCGGCTTTTAATCGTGAATATTAATAAACAGGTGGATGTTTGCCGTGTTTCGAGCTGCGGATTAGTGCGCTGCGCTAACATAGGGCACTTCTACGTTTAAGCCGTTTATCAACCAAGTGGCATGCTTCCGAGTGGCCGGCGACTTGGGTGCAGACCCCGGACGTGTGGGGAAGACGCCTTGATTTCTCGCTTCTGCCATAGTAGGTTGCTTCCCGGGATCGAACTATTTCTTCGTGCGCGTAAGGGAGTACTCGATGAGATATCGCTCAACATCCTTACTGATCTTTATGATGTTCGCCTTATCGTCGGTGGCGCCCATTCCGTCTGCGGCACATGAGAAGTCTGAGAAAGCCGCGCCGGCCGCCGTAGCCAAACCCGGCCTTGGCGACTTCGAAGACTTTGTGAATCAGGCGCTCAAGGATTGGAAAGTACCCGGCGTTGTCGTGGCAGTGGTGCAGGATGACAAGGTGATCCTTCTGAAAGGGTACGGTTATCGCGACATCGAGAAGAAGTTGCCGGTCACACCCGACACCCTTTTTGCGATCGGCTCAATTACGAAATCATTTACGGTGACCGCGCTGGGCATGGAGATGGATGAAGGTAAGGTGGATTGGGACAAGCCGGTGCGCGACTATCTGCCGACGTTCAAGATGTTCGATCCCGTGCTCACCGAGCAGATGATGATCCGCGACCTGATTACCCATCGCTCCGGGCTGCCGCGGCACGACATGGTGTGGTACAGCTCGGATTTCTCCCGTGAAGATATCATTCGCCGGCTGCAATATCTGGAGCCCAACAAGCCACTACGCAGCACCTTTCAATACAACAACCTGATGTTCATGACGGCGGGCTACATTGCGGGCTTGCTGAATGGCAAGAGCTGGGAAGACACGATCCGCGACCGGATTTTATCTCCCTTGGAAATGAATAGCACGAATTTCTCCCTGAAAGATTCGCAGAGCTCTGCCGACTTTGCGTTGCCTTATCGCAAGGGCAACGACGTGAAGGCGGAGGTGAAGCGGATGCCCTTTGACGAGCAGTGTCCAGACCGGTGCGCGATTGGCCCAGCGGGGGAGATCAACAGCACCGCAGCGGACATGAGCCGGTATGTGAGGTTCCATCTGAACAAGGGCAAGCTGCAAGGGAAGGCGCTGCTGTCGGAGAATAACGTTATTCAGATGCAAACGCCGCAAATGGTGCTGCAGGGTAGACCCGAGTATCCGGAAGAGAGCGAGGCCAGCTACGGCATGGGATTTTTCATCTCCCAGTACCGCGGACACAAACGGGTGGAGCACGGCGGCAACCTGGATGGATTCAGCTCCGAACTGGCTTTCCTGCCGAATGACGGTATCGGTGTGATTGTACTAACCAATCTCGATGGGACCGCCCTGCCCGAAGCCATTGCCTGGAACGTCTTCGACCGCCTGCTCGGTCTCGACCAAGTACCTTGGAGCCAGCGCTATTTGCAGCACGAAATCAAAGTAAGAGAATCCGAGCAGGAGGCAAAGAACAAAGGTTATGTGCCTCACAAGACGGACACGCATCCGTCGCATGACCTGCAAGATTACGTTGGCGACTACGCGCATCCGGGATACGGCGTGGTTTCGGTCATAGCCGATGGTTCCAGCTTCAAGCTGAAGATTAACAAGATCACGGAGTCGGTGGCGCATCTTCACTACGACGTTTTCCAGGTTCCCGATACTCCCTTCGACCCCTTTGCCAAGCTGAAGGTCTCTTTCTTCTCCGATGCGAACGGCGACATCTCGAGTCTGGCACTGCCGCTAGAGGCTTACGTGAAGGACATCGTATTCACACGCCTGCCCGACAAGCAGCTCACGGAGAGAAGCTTCATTGAGGCCTTCACCGGCCAATATGAAATTCCCGGAAGCCCGACACCGATGACGATTTCGCTGCGAGGCGACCACACACTGGTTCTAAGCACCCCCGGCGCACGGGATCTCGATCTGCTTCCGAGGCGTGGAATGTCCTTCGAAATGAAAGATTTTAGCGGCGTGACCATCGAGTTCAAACGGGACGCAAGCGGTAAGATCACCGAGGCTGTGCTCAACAACAACGGCACCGCCATCGTGCAGAAGAAAAAGTAGGAAGATGGTATCTAAGAACCGACGTGCGGTTCTGATGACCCCAATAGCCTAACACGTCAGCACCACTCTTGAGTAAAGCCCGCTGGGAGAACGCCTGTCCGTGAAATCGCGTTTCGATTCGAGCCACGTTGCTAGGACTCTCGGGGGTCGGCCGCAGGGAAACAATCCGAACGCTCACTTTGACGTGTAGTCGCCAAACCGTAGATGTAACCCGGGCGGCGGGCTGGCGCCGAACGAAGGGCTTCGCTTTCGGCATCAGCGGAATGTCGGGGGCATGGTCAGGGGCGTGAATCGCAGGGCTGCTCTATGCTCCAGCCTGCCAAGCCCGTCGCGAGGCATTCATTCCCCGCTGTTCCTTTTTGACCAGAGGCGTGAGCACTACGGGGCTGAAAAGCCATTGCCGCCGGGATATAACGAGGGTGGTTTGAGAACTCCGGCGGAAGGCAATCGCTGGCAGGAAAAAGGCAGGGGGAATAATTGGAGAAACATATGAATCCAGGCAAAAGAAGGTCGTGGGGTTGGATCGCATTCACCGTCTTGATAACAGGGATGGTGACGCTCGGCCTGATGCCGCGCGCTTCCGCGCAGGTCATTAAGGACATAGGCGATGCGGGAAAGGACGTCGGCAAAGCGGTCGGCAAAGGTGGCGAGGACGCCGGCAAGGGTGTTGGCAAAGGCGGGAAGGATGCCGGCAAGGGCAGAGCCAAAGGCGGGAAGGATGCCGGTAAAGGTGTCGGCAAAGGCGGCAAAGATGCCGGCAAGGGGGTTGGCAAAGGTGGCGAGGACGCCGGCAAGGGTATTGGCAAAGGCGGGAAGGCGGCTGGCAAGGGTGCCGGCAAAGGCGGGGAAGATGCCGGTAAGGGCGTAGCCAAAGGCGGCAAGGACACCGGTGAAGGGGTTAAAAAGGCCGTCGGCCCCGGAGGCGACGGCGGAGACAAACCGCAGAACTAGTTCCAAGTCGCAGACTCATGTGTGACCGGAAATAAAAATCGAAAGCGCAGACGTAGTTTGCCATCGTCTGCGGTTTTTCGGCGGGCTGGCCCCTACACGCGACGTGGCACGGGCATCCTGCCGGTGATGTACATGGCCAGGATGGCCATAAATTGCGGATTCCATGCGCGATTTGCGGCCTTGCGCAGGTCGCAACGCTGCGTGTTTGGCATGACCGCAATGTCGGGGGAGCATGGTCAGGGGCGTGAACCATAACGCGTCCTTTGGCCGCAACCAAACATGTAGGGGCCAGCAGCGCCGGCCCCGTCCGAATGCCATTCGGCCCTATGAGGGAACCACCGGCTTGGGGGTAGGGGTCCAGGACTCGGCGATTTCTTCCAGGGTGCGGCCCTTGGTTTCGGGAAGGAATTTCCGTCCCCACAGGAAAGCAATGAGAGCAATCACCGCATAGAACCAGAACACCCCGGCGACACTGCCCAAGTGCCGCTTCGACGCCGCCTCAATGGCGGGGAAAGCGAAGGGGCCGGTGAAGCCGGCGATCCACAGAAATGTGGTGGAGATGCTCACGGCGCGCGCCCTGATGCGCGTGGGATAAAGTTCCGACATCATCAGCCAGGGCAGCGGACCGAGCCCGATGGCATGCGGTATGGCGCATAGAAAAATCACCGCCACCACAATCGCCCCGGTCATGTGCAATTGGAACACCCATCCGGCGATGACCAGACAAGCGACCATGGCTGCCGAGGTGATGATCCAGATCGGCCGCCTGCCGCTGCGGTCCACCAGCCAGATGGAAACAAACGTCAGCAGAAAGTTCCCTGACATGACCAGCACATTCACACCAATTGCCGAGCTGGCCTGGGGATACCCCGCCTGCTGAAACAGGCTGGGCAGGTAGTAAGCGATGCCACTCCATCCCGTCCAGTTGTTGAACAGAGCCAGCGCGATGCCGGTAAGCAGGGCGCGCCGCATTCCCGGCTCAAAAAGCTCCGCGAAGGTGCCCGATTCCGCGTTCAGTGATTCCCGGATCTCTTTCATCTCTGCGTGCGCAAACTCTTTCCCGTCAATTCGCGCCAGGATGGAAAAAGCTTCATCGAACCGGCCTTCCTCCGCCAGCCAGCGGGGACTTTGCGGAACGCGCACCAGCAGCACCATGAACACCACCACGGGCACCGCCACCGAGGCCAGCATCAATCGCCAACTGATGCTGGGGGGCGCGAACCTCGCCAGAAAATAGGCGGCAATCGTGGCGGAAACGGCGCCCACCGTGATTGCCAACTGATACATGAGCCCAAGCCTTCCCCGCTGCCGGGCGGGTCCGATCTCGGCGATGTACATGGGAGAAGCCNNCCCACTCCGCCCATGATGCGAAACAAGTTGAACACCAGGATGTTCGGCGCCAGGCTGGCCCCGATCGCTCCCATGAGGAACAGCACCCCGGAAAGCGTCAGCGTGCTCTTGCGGCCGATCCGGTCGCAAAGCCAGGCCCCCAGCGAGGGCCCCATCATGCAGCCGAGAATCGCACTGCTGGTGGCAAATCCGAATTGCGTGGGAGTGAGCGTGAACTGCTGGCGAAGAAACAACTGCACGCCGGAGATGATGACCAGATCGTAGCCGAACAGGAACCCACCAATGGCGGCAACGAAGGAAAGGAAGAATGCGGACCGCGCTCCGTTTGCGACGTGCTGGCTGGTTGCCGTCAAATTCCCCTCCAGAATTGCGCCCTGGCGCCGTTTGCACGCGTAGAGTTGCGCTTGCCCTGCCCAGTGGCCACGATGCAGATGCGAGTTCACCTCGCCATCGAGCCGGCGTCCCGATAGGATCGGGAGGCTCCGCCGCCTCTACATCAAACTGCACCCTTACCAGGAATTGGCCTTTGTGGCCCAGGAAATCTCAGGGTGGCCGCCCGACCGCCCAAGACTACAAGCCCGCCATTCTAACCGCTGGTTGGCCCCGAGAAGTGACTATTTTTCACCAAGCACAAAAAAGGTGCGGTCGGCTGGCACAGCGCGAAGCTCTGCGTTTTCGGCATAATCGGAATGTCGGAGGGCATGGTCACGGGCGTGAATCGCGGAGCTGCGCTTTGCGCCAGCCAGCCTTTCCTAATTGTGGGAAATTCATCCGGCGCAGGAGGTCCTGAAAGCGCGGGTCGGAACGCAGGGATTATTTCAACTTTGCATACTCCGCCTTGGCTTGCTTCAACACGGGAACATCAGGGTCAGCGTCTTTCCAGATTGTGAGGAAGTCCTGATAGGCGGCGCGGGCTTTGGCCGTGTCGCCCTGCATGGCGTAAGCACGCGCCAGTCCGAGCCGGGCCAGCGCGCCCCAGGGAAAGTTCACCACCTGTCCCCGGTGGTCGATGAATTTCTGGAATTCCGCTGCCGCCCGGTTGCCGTCGTGCAGCATAAGATAGGCTTCTCCACGCAAATAAACCGGGCACAGGGATATCGTGAGGGCGGCTGTAGGTGAGCTGAGTTCGATCGTGCTCGCCATCTTCAATAGTTCGATTGCCCGGTTCGGGTCTTGGCGTTCCA
>PLWR01000569.1 GCA_003165615.1 Acidobacteriota bacterium
GCCAGTTCAGTTGGAAGGACTACTACCGGCGGGCCCTGCTCGCGCTCGACGAACCGCTCATCAATCGGAAGCTGACTTACAACGTTCGCAGCTCATTCCACGACGTTCGCGACACTTTCGGCCGAGCGATCACCGATCCGCGTGCGTCGGGGATTGAACTCCGGCTGGCTCTGGAGAGCGCGCTGATTCACCGCCGGCCGGCGGCATTCTTCATCGACGAGGCCCAGCACCTGGCGAAGATGAAGAGCGGCCGCAAGCTGCAGGATCAACTCGACTCGATCAAATCGCTGGCCAGCCTCACCGACACGGTCCATATCCTGGTGGGCACCTATGAATTACTCCCCTTCCGCAATCTGAGTGCTCAACTGAGCCGGCGCAGCATCGATATCCACTTTCCGCGGTACCGTGCCGAAAGCAGCGAGGATTACATCGCCTTTCGGAACGCGGTCTTCACCTTGCAGCGCCATCTGCCTCTGACTGGTGAGTCCGATCTGTTGCCTCACCTGGAATACTGCTATGAACGATCGATTGGCTGTGTCGGGCTGGTGAAAGACTGGCTGACGCGCGGCTTGGCCCTGGCCATGGACCAGGGCGCCAACGCTGTGAGTCGCAAGACACTTGAAAGAACAGCTTGGTCGCTGGACCAGGCGGAAAGAATGGCCCGAGAGACGGTCGACGGCGAGAGTGACGTTTCCGAAAAAGCGGAAAAGCGCGATCGCCTGAGAGACCTTCTGCGGTTGGGAACTACCTGTTCGGTAGCGGCACCAGCAGCGGCTCGGGTGAACTCGCCGGTTCCGCGCGTGCGTTCCCGGGTTGGACAGCGGAAACCGGTTCGGGACCTTGTTGGAATCGCCAAGGAGGCTTGAATGAATAACGACAGTCTTGCAACCTATGAAGCTTGGGACATGACGGCGCCTCTAGTTCCGCCCCGTAGCCGGCTGTTCCATATCAGCCCCATCGGGCTCGGAACGCCGCTGGTCGAGTGCCTGACAAGCTATATCTCACGCGTTGCCCAGGCCCACTCTGTTTCTCCCGGCGCTCTTCAACATCACGAAGTGCCGAAGTACGGAGCGCCCCGGCAAAATATCTTTAGCTGCGGGATCAGGTCCCGCGCACGTTCCCTCACTGCCGGCATCAACGCCAGCGGTACCCTGGCAGTCGACTTCGTCTCAGCCATCGGCAAGCTGACTGCTAGAAACGATCTCCAATACCTCACCATGATCCCCTGGAAGCCGCTCTTCCCAACGCCGATGTTGATGCGTGGCGTGGCCGCATGGTGCCCCGTTTGTCAGACCAGTTGGGAAGAGGCCGGCAAAACGGTTTACGTACCGTTGCTGTGGACGTTGGAAGCCGTCAAGTTCTGTCCTTACCACCGGCGTCCTTTGCGCTTTACCTGCCCGCATTGTTCCCTTCCACAGCCAGTGCTCGGTCAGTGTTCGTGGGTGGGGTTCTGCGCGCGATGCAAGCGCCGGCTCGGATCGGATTCGGGCAAGGACGAACCGGAACGGTATTCGGTTGTTCACCAGGAAACGCCAGAGTGGGAGATCTGGGTGGCGAGTCAGATCGCGGATCTAATTCAAGCTGGATTCCACGACCCGCCCTTGTTAACCAGGGAACAGTTGGCGGCACTGGTTCGGATCGGAAGCGACTTGGAAGGACTGTCCAGTTTTGCCCGGATACTGGGGGTCAGTTCCACCTCGGTCTGTGAGTGGCGAATGGGCGCCAAGAATCCAGTGCTGCCGGCCTACTTGCGCCTGGCACGCATATTTAACGCAACCTTGGTCAAACTCCTCACGGGAATGATCTCGCCGAGGGAGCTTCAATCGCTGAATCTCGAAGGCGTGCCGCATTGGCGGAACCTCTGGGGTAGTCGGCGATCCGCGCCTTTCAATAAGGAAACGGCAGCACGCCGGATGGACGAAGCCTTGAGCGAGTCGCCCCCGCCTTCCTTGGGGGCTTTCGAGAGGCGAAGCGGTTATCACGGCGACACCCTACAAAGACATTTTCCGGACCGGTGCAGGGAACTCCAGAAACGGTTTCGAGAGTATCACAAAGCTTCCATTCAAGAGCGTCGAGCCAAGAAGATCGCGGCGTTCCGCCGAATCGCCTATGAACTCCACGAGCAAGGGACGGAGCTATTGGTGAACCGCGTCCTCAAGCGGATGTCCCCGCCGAGGAGTCTGGATTACCGCATCGCCTGCGAAGCTTTGGCCAAAATCAAGCGCGAGATCCTGGCGAAAGAAGCCAATGGACAAGCCCTACGGTAAAATGGCGATGCAGAGCACTTCCCCCGACGCTCTCCGCGCGCAGACGGAATGATGGAGGATCAGTATGCGTACTTGGGTTTACAACCCCCATACCGGCGGGAAGAGCATCCCGTTCGGCGTCAAAGTACGTACAGAGCGGCGGGTTCTCGATTACGCTGCCGAACACTTTCCCGGAAAGTTTACTAGAATCGACGTGCGCTTCCGCGGCGCTCTCTGCTACATCGACGTGTACACCGAACCGGACATGCCGCGCGGAAGTGCTCCGCCTCCCGGCGAGACGCGCGATCAGTGGATCGACCGGCTCCGTAATACTCCCACCCACCTTTGCCGGATTCGCTACTTCGGAAACGAAGATCGCTGGAGTTTCGCCTGGTACACCTACGCTCATGAAAAGTACGAACCCAGCTTCTTGATCACCGGCGAAGATCACGGCACGCCCGAGGAAGCTTTCGAGACATCAGCCCATTTCTTCTAATCCGAGGAAATCCCCGGTGAAGCCAAGGAGCACTCGCCCTCGGACCGGGTGAAGCCGGTGTCATTGGCAAGACTATGCTTCCAATCGGGCAAAACTATGGGTAAAGTGACACATGCGTGAGCTTGCCCACAAAAAAAATGGTTCCAAGTGAT
>PLWR01000484.1 GCA_003165615.1 Acidobacteriota bacterium
AGGATGGGCTGGCGGTGATTGCCCGGGGGCGATTGAGCATCTATGAAGCGCGCGGTGAATATCAGCTCTATGTGGAATTCCTGGAACCTGCGGGTTTTGGTGCGTTGCAACTCGCTTTCGAGCAACTTAAACAAAAGCTCGCGGCCGAAGGCCTATTTGACCCTGCCCGCAAAAAGCCATTGCCCATGCTGCCGCGCGTTATCGGTGTGGTGACTTCGCCCGCGGGCGCCGTCATCCGCGACATCCTCCGCATCCTCCACCGGCGATTCCGCAATATTAGCGTGTTGATCTACCCGGTAAAAGTTCAGGGCGACGGGGCGGCCCAGGAAATTGCCCAGGGCATTGAATATTTCAACCGCAAGGCGCCCGTTGACGTGATGATGGTGGCCCGGGGGGGCGGTTCGATGGAAGACCTATGGGCATTCAATGAAGAGGTGGTGGCGCGGGCCATCGCCGCGTCGAGGATTCCGGTAATTTCCGCCGTTGGCCACGAAACAGATTTCACCATTGCGGATTTTGTTGCCGACTTGCGGGCGCCCACGCCGTCGGCGGCGGCGGAACTGGTGGTGCGCCGAAAACAGGATATGGTGGCCGACCTCGACGACCGTGGGCGGCACATGGCGCAGATGATCCGCTTGAAGATTTCCGAAGCCTGGCAGGCGCTGACGGAATTTCGCATGCACCGCGTTTTCCAGACGCTCGCCACCCGCATCACCGAACGCTCCCAGCGCGTGGATGAATGCGTGGGCGCTCTCGAACGGTGGATGCGCGCGCGCCTGCACACGGGGCGGCAGGAATGGCTGCGGGCTTCAGCGGGTGTGGTTCGATACGACTTCCTGCGCCACCATCGACTCAAGCGCGCCGCCCTGGAAGAGCACGAGCAGAGGTTTCAGAACGACTTTCGGCGATTCCTCACGGAAAGGCGCAATCACCTGGCGCAAATGGAAACCGTGTTGAAGGAGCGCAGCCCCCACACCATCCTGGAACGCGGCTATTCCATTACGCGGGACGCGAAGGGGAAAATCATCCGCGACGCCGCGCAGGTGGCGATTGGGGCGGAGGTTTTCGTCCACCTCGCGAAGGGAGAACTCGGGGCGATCGTTAAATTTCGAAAAGCCTGAGCAGATTGCTGGGGCGTGAAACCTGGGTTCACCAATTGGCGATTGGTGATTCATAATTTATGGTTGCCCAACGCGACATGGCAGTTGTCGGCTTGGCTTGGAAGCTGCGCGGGAACTCGCTGGGCTTTCATCTTCAATCACCAATCACCATTCGCAAATCACAAATGGCTCAAGGGGCCGGTCTGCCGGCTACCGCTTCTCCGCCAGCGCCAACTGCATGAGGAAGCGGCGAGCGTCGGCAAAGCGCGTGAGTTTTCCGTAGGCATCAAGGAAGATCATGATCAATGAGCGGCCATCCCAATTCAATTGCATCACCAGGCAGTCGCCCGCTTCGTTGGTAAACCCGGTCTTTTGCACTTCGATATCCCAATCGGGGCGGCCCACCAGGCGGTTCGAGTTGAAATAGGCAAGCACGTACCGGCTAACGCGGACGTCGTACCGGGGGGCGGTGGTGAATTGCCGAATCAGTGGATACTGATGGGCGGCGCGGACGAGTTTGACCAGGTCAAAAGCAGTGGAGACGTTTTCACTCGTCAAACCATTGGAATTGACGAAGTGCGTATTGGCCATTCCCAGTTCTTCCGCCTTGGCATTCATCGCTTTGATGAAGGCGGCCCGCCCGCCGGGGTAGTAGCGGCTGAGCGCGGCGGCGGCGCGATTTTCCGATGACATTAATGCCAGGTGCAGCATGTCCTCCCGGCTCAGAGCCCAACCGACATGCAGCCGGGAGCTTGTCCCCATCACCAAATCCCGGTCATCATCGCTGATTTTGAGTTTCTCTTCCATCGGCGGCTTGGCATCGAGGACTACGATGGCGGTCATCAGTTTGGTGATGGAGGCGATGGGCACAACCCGGTTCGCATCCTTCACCAACAACTCTTCCGAAGTGTTGGCGTCCACCACCAAAGCGATCTTTGACCTCACGCTCAGCCGTGATCGTGAATCCTGGGTTAAGGAAGGTTTCGTTGCAGCCTGCTTGGAGGAAGGCGTGTGAGCGGAAGGGGGCGTCCGCGTGGGTGCGGCTGCTTCATTGACACTTTGCGCGGCGAACACTGTTCCGGGAAGACCTGTGCGGCCGGAAAGGAAAAAGAGGTTGAGGGCTGCAAGCGCAGCAACAGCGATGCATCTGCAAATTCGACGATTCCAAGGCGCGCGTAGTGAAGTAGAAGTCATCCCGCTCTGCGAAGCCACTTCCCGGTTTCAAATCCGGTTAGTTGCATAATGATCTCAGGGTTTAAATCCTGAAAGCCCTCCGTCTATAACTTGTACCCGATTTTTCGCAGGAATTCCTTGCGGAACTGAATGTCGGCATCGGTCTCGATTCCGCGCGTCTTCATCCCATCAATAACACCCAGAACTCCCCGGCCCTGCTCGGATTCCGCTACGATCACTTCCACGGGATTCGCGGTGGCGCAGAAGACGTGGCAAACCTCCGGCACGTTTTTCACGGTGTTCAGAATATTGATGGGGAATCCGCCGTCCATGAAGATAATGAAGGCATGGCCGCAGGAAAGAGCGAGAGCGTTTTGCCGCGCCAGGTCGATAAGTTGGGAATCATTCCCCGCAAAGCGCACCAGCGCCGGACCGGATGATTCGCAAAAACCAATACCGAATTTCATCTGGGGCACGGTTTGCACAATTGCTTCGTAAAGATCTTCCACCGTCTTGATAAAGTGCGCCTGGCCGAGGATGAAGTTCATGTCGGCGGGCTTCTCGATACGAACCGTTTTGAGTTCCATGTGGGGCTCCCTGGATGATGTCATAGCGATTCTATCGCGAATGAGCGCTGGGAGGATAGCAGTTGGCGTGCGAGCGGAAAGACCAGGATCGCCGCTAATCCTCGGAAACTTTGAGGATGGCGAGGAAAGCTTCCTGAGGGATGTCGACGCGGCCCACGCGTTTCATGCGCTTTTTGCCTTCTTTCTGCTTCTCGAGCAGCTTGCGTTTGCGCGAGATGTCACCGCCGTAACACTTGGCGATCACATTCTTGCGGATGGCCGCGACGTTCTCGCGGGCGATGACGCGGGAGCCAATGGAGGCTTGCAGGGCGACCTCAAACATCTGGCGGGGAATCAGCTTGCGCATGCGAGTGCACAGGGAACGTCCGCGCGCCATGGCAACGTCGCGATGGCAGACGAAGCTGAGCGCATCCACAGCTTCACCCGCGACCAGGAAATCCACCTTGACCAGGTCCGAGACCCAGTAGCCCGCAAAGTGATAATCCAGCGACGCGTACCCTCGCGAGACCGACTTGAGCCGGTCATAGAAGTCGAGGACGATTTCGTTCAGGGGCAACTCGTAGGTCAGCAGCACGCGCTTGCCGGAGACGTACTCAAACCCTTTCTGCACTCCGCGCTTCTCCTCGAGCAGCGCCAGGATTCCACCCAGGTATTCATCCTGGGTGAAGATCTGAGCCCGAATGATGGGCTCCTCGACCTTCTCAATATCGCCCGCCACCGGAAACTTGGTGGGGGTGTGAACTTCCAGAACTTCTCCCGCCTTGGTGGTGATGCGATAACGGACGCTGGGCGCCGTGGTGATGAGGTCAATGCCGAATTCCCGCTCCAGGCGCTCCTGAACGATTTCCATGTGGAGCAATCCGAGGAAGCCGCAGCGGAAGCCGAAGCCGCGAGCCGCCGAGGACTCCGGCTCCCAGACCAGCGAGGCGTCGTTGAGGTTGAGCCTCTCCAGCGCCTCCTTCAGC
>PLWR01000365.1 GCA_003165615.1 Acidobacteriota bacterium
GGTGAGCACCGATGAGGTTTACGGAAGCGCTCCTGGCGGAGAAAAGTTTACCGAGGAATCCCTTCTCGCCCCCAACAGCCCTTATGCCGCCAGCAAAGCCGGGGCTGACCTCCTGGCCCGTGCGTACTTCCGAACTTATCGTTTTCCGGTTATCATCACAAGGTGCACAAACAACTATGGTCCCTACCAGTATCCGGAGAAGTTCATCCCCCTGATCATTACTCGTGCCCTTCAGGGGGAGAATATTCCCGTTTATGGGGACGGGTTGCAGATCAGGGATTGGATTCACGTCATGGACCATTGCGCGGGCCTGGATGCGGTCCTGCACAAGGGCCGGGACGGAGAGGTTTACAATCTGGGCGCTGGGAATGAATGGCCCAATCTGGATATTGCCCGCCGCATCTTGCAGCTTGTCGGCAAGCCTGATTCCTTGCTGACTTACGTTCAGGATCGCCCCGGGCATGACCGCCGGTACGCCCTGAACAGCGATAAGGCGGAAAAGGAACTGGGGTGGGCGCCGCAAATAACCCTGGAAGACGGACTGAAGCAAACTGTTGACTGGTACCTGTCGAGTGGTGAATGGATCCGGCGAGTGACGGCACGTGCCTATCGCGCCTACTATCGCCAGCAGTATGATCGCCGGGATTCCACGATGAAGAAAGTGCTCAACCGCGGAGGAAAGAGGTAGTGCGAGTTCTCGTCACCGGCGCCAAAGGGATGTTGGCGAGTGCGCTGCTGCCATGCCTGGAAACTGCGCACGAAGTGGTGGGCGTTGACCTGAGCGATTTTGACATTTCCAGGGAAGCCGCGGTGCAAAAGGCATTCCGGGATCTGCGGCCGGAATTTGTGTATCACCTTGCCGCCTGCACAGACGTGGACGGCTGTGAAGCGAACCCCCAGTTGGCAAGCGAGGTCAACACCCAGGGGACGCGGAATGTGGCGCAATCCTGTGCCGAGGTCGGCGCCGTTTTGCTGTATGTTAGCACCGATTATGTTTTTGATGGGTCCGCGGAAAGACCCTACCGGGAGGACGACGCCACCCATCCCCTCGGCGTTTACGGGCAATCGAAGTTGGGGGGCGAACAGCACGTGCAATCGCTGCTGGAGCGGTACTTCATCGCCAGGACCTCGTGGCTGTATGGTCCGCGCGGCAAGAATTTTGTGGCCACGATTCTCAAGATGGCCCAAGAACGGGATGAGCTTCGAGTGGTGAGTGACCAGCGGGGCTCGCCGACGTACACGCATCACCTGGCCTCGAAGCTTGCCGAGATGGTGCGCTTCGATGCTTATGGAATCTACCACGTGACCGGGGCAGGGAACTGCAGTTGGTTTGAGTTTACGCAGACGATCCTGAAACTGGGGGGATTCGAGCGCGTTCGCGTCGTTCCCATTTCGACCGGGGAATTGGGACGAAGGGCGCCGCGCCCGGCGAATTCCGTGCTGGAAAACCGCCGCCTGATTGAAAACCATCTGGGTATTCTCCCCCCTTGGACGGAAGGTTTGGCGGATTACCTTAAGGAGGGGCAACGCTTGGGCGAGTTTGTCTTACCGGAATCCGACCAGCGTGAGAAGTCGGTCCAGCGGGGGGTGACGACGTTATGACGGGTCCAACTCCCAGGTTGGTGGAGGAACGGGGCGGCATCCGCCTGGTCATCGTGCCTCGCACCCAGCCGGGCTGCGGTGATGTCATCAACAATCCACAATCGCCGCAATTGATTCAGGGTATCGAAATCGAGCCGATGACCCAGTATCCGGACGAGCGCGGTTTGTTTGCGGAGCTCTTTCGTTTTGGGGAACCGGGGATCGGCAGGGATTATGATCCGGCGAATGGCAGCCGGATTCAAGTTTCGTTCACAATATCCTACTCGGGAGTCATCAAGGCGATCCATTACCACTTTGAGCAAACGGATCTCTGGGCTCCGCTGGCAGGAATGTTCCAGGTTTTCCTTTGCGATCTTCGTGAAGGCTCGCCGACTTGCGGGAAACTGAACACGGTTTTTGTCGGCGCCCAGCGCCCCTGGAAGTTGCGGATTCCAGCCGGCGTTGGGCACGGCTACAAAGTTGTGGGACCGGACTCCGGGATGCTTGTCTATGCCACCAACCGGATCTATAACCCCCAGGACGAGGGGCGAATTCCATTTGACGATCCGGGCATCAACTATGACTGGGTGACGCGGCCAAAGTAGCGCGCTCACTTTGAGCTGCGGTGAGAAGTCTACGGCAAAAGGATTGGAGAGGGAGGCATTTTGAAGGACGTGGTCGTCATCGGAGCGGGTCCGGCAGGCATCCACGCGGCCTATCTATTGGCGCAAGCGGGGCTGGACGTGGTCCTTTTCGAGGCCCAAAGCCGCGTCGGCGACAGGGTTGTCTGCTCGGGCGTCGTCGGTGACGAGGCTTTCCCTCGCTTTGATCTTCCCACCCAGCCTATTTTGTCAGACATTCGATGCATCCAGGCCATATCGCCCGGGGGGAAGAAGTTGGAGCATCGGACCGATGCTCCGCTTGCCCAGGTTATCGATAAAGCGGAGTTTAACCGTTCGCTCGCGCAACGCGCCGTCAAGGCCGGAGTGGAATTGCAACTCGGCTGCTGGGTGAATTCCCTGCAGGTTGAAAAGCATTCGGTGGAAATCCAGTACCGCCACATGGAGGCGGGGCCGGCAAGTCTTCGGGCGCAGGTGGCCGTCATCACCACCGGCGTCAATGGTTCCCTGAACCAGGCCTTGGGGTTGGCGCATCCCCGGCAATTCTTGCGGGCCGTGCAAGCTGAAATGTCCCTGCCACCGAATGGTCACGGCAATGCCACTCGCGTGTTTGTCGGCCAGGGGGTTGCCCCCGGCGCTTTTGGCTGGGAAATCCCTCTGGGCAATAATCGATGGAGGGTGGGGCTGATGACCGAGGATAACCCCGATCCTTACTTCGCCAAACTCGTCCAGAGAATCGCCCCCCAAACAGATATTTCAACCTTGCGGATCGATCGAAAAGGGATTGCGCAGGCTGCCGTGGGCCGCTGCGTGACGGAACGCGTGATCGCCGCCGGTGAAGCCGCCGGACACATCAAAACCACAACGGGTGGAGGCATTTACTACGGGCTCCTCTCCGCCGAACTGGTGGCGGATGTGCTGATTCGCGCCTTCGGCAGCAAGAACTTCAGCGCCCGGACCTTGGGTGAGTTTGAACGTTATTGGCGATCGACTTTTGGCAACGAGTTGATGGTCGGCTATTTCGCCCGGAAGCTTGCCAGTCATTTTACGGACGGGCAAATTGATAGATTCTTCGATGCGGCGAATGCCTCGAACCTGCTGGGTCGACTGAATGGCAAGCTGAAATTCGATTGGCACCACCGTGCGCTGCTGGCGACGTTACGATCCTTGCTGACATTGCCGGGCGGGATGGGCGCCAACTGAAGGTCACAGGTTACAGGTGACAGGGAACAGGTGAGGCAACCTGCGAACTGAAACCTGATCTGTTACCTCTGCCCTGTAACCTATGCTCTGTAACCTGTCACCTGGGCTGTAACCTGTGCCCTATAACCTGTAACCTAACCATGCTGAAGCGCCTTTTTGACATTTCGCTCTCCGGGATCGGCTTGATTGTTTCTTCGCCGATTTGGGCTACGATTGCCATCGCCATTAAGATCGAGGATGGAGGTCCGATCTTCTATGGCCAGCCGCGCGTGGGGAAGGATTGCAAGGAATTCCAAAGTGTGAAGTTCCGTTCCATGGTGCCGGACTCGGATGCAAAATGGGGGGTCGTTCCGGCCACCGAACGCGACCCGCGGATTACCCGCGTGGGCCGCATTATGCGTTCCACGGCCATGGATGAGCTGCCGCAACTTTGGAATATCTTCCGCGGTGATATGAGTTTTGTTGGGCCTCGGCCCGAGTGGACGGAACTGGTGAAGAAATTTCGAGTGGAAATACCCGGCTTCGACCGCCGGCACGCCGTCACGCCCGGGCTAACGGGAATCGCCCAAATCTACGGCCATAGCGAACTGCCCCGCCGCCAGAAGCTCCGTTACGACCTGGTTTACATTAAGAGGAGCAGCTTTTGGCTGGACCTTCGCCTGGTTTTCATCTCCTTCCTCGTGACTTTTACCGGAAAATGGGAAGAGCGCTCAGCCAAGCTTCCGCGCCTGCTGGGGGGCGGCGTGCCTCAAAAAGGCGGGCCGCGCCGGCGGCCAAATCCCCGTGCGAACTGCCAGTCGTGCGGAGTTAGCCTGAAGTCCAAAGGTCTTTCAGCCGATAAGTCGTTGCGGCCCAATCTCAAGATGGAAGTGCAACCCTTGACCGAGCAGGCGGGACTCCCGCCCTGTACCGAGGTTCTCGGAGCCCCCGTACATATTATTGACGTTCAAAATGTCCTGCGCTTGATGGAGCAATGGATCCGGGAGCGTGGCCGGCCGCATTGGATTGCGGTGACGGGCTCGCACGGCGCGCTTGAGGCGCACAAGCATCCCGAGTTCCGCGCGGTTCTGCATACTGCCGACCTTTCCGTGCCGGACGGCCGGTGGGCTGCCCGGTTTGCCGCCAGGAAGATGTCCTGCGCCACCCATCAGGTTCGTGGTGCGGACTTAATGTCCGCATTTTGTGAACTTTCCCGTCAGAAGGGATTCACCAATTACTTCTATGGCGATACCGATGAAATCCTGGCGCTCGCCAGCGAGCGGTTGAGGCAGGAACACCCTGGAGTTAAGATTATCGGCGCATACTCGCCGCCTTTTCGCCAGCTTACTCCCGAAGAAGACGCGCAAGTGGTTGATATGATTAATCATGCCAACCCTGATGTGCTTTGGGTGGCGCTGGGTCTTCCCAAACAAGAGAGGTGGATTGTTGCCCATCGCGACCGCCTCAAAGCGCCCGTGATCGTGGCGATTGGGGCGGCGATCAAATTCCACAGCGGGAGAGTGGTTCCGGCCCCACGCTGGGCCAGCCAAGCCGGCCTGGAATGGTTCTGGCGTTTGTTGCACGAGCCGCGCACCGTCTGGCGAAGAGCCATGGTCTACGGCCCCCAATTCATGGCGCTCTCATTCCTCGATTTGATACGGTACAAGAAGAGGCCGAAAGATATCAAGGGTTTGTAGGAGGTTAGCCTCCCGCCTTTCCAAGCCTGCGATGACAAGCCTGGGTTAAAGGCCCGATGTGCAATGCACACAGGCTGACCCAGGGCCGGAGGTTCGAGGGGAATTGCCCGCGCTGGCGGTTAGGGGTAAGATTACCCTGCACTGTGAGAGCAAAATGGAGATTTGGGTGAAACCGTAACTGCGGCTTCGAGTGGCAAAACCTCTGGCGAGCCCGTTGTGTGAGCTAAGTGGTCTTGCGGGTGGGTCCTTCCACTCTGACCCATCCTGGGGCTTGACGCGCCCATTGCGTAAAAGTTTTCGGTCTCATCAAATCAAATCAGGCGGAGGCACCTTGGGATGATCAAGCCGTTCGATAAACCGATCTACGTCACCAAGCCTTGGCTCCCCCCGCTGGAAGAGTTCCAGAGGGGACTGGCGGAGATCTGGGACCGGGGCGTGCTGACCAACAACGGCCCGGTGCTGGAGAGATTTCGGGCAGACTTGGCTGAGTACTGCGAGACGGAGAACCTCTGCCTGTTTACCAACGGAACCTTGGCGCTGCAGATTGCGATTCAGGGAATGGGCATCACGGGGGACGTGATTACGACGCCATATACTTTTGTGGCGACGGTGCACTCGCTCTTCTGGAATAAGGTGCGACCCGTGTTTGTGGATATCGAGCCGGAACACTATACCCTGGACCCGGAACAAGTGGAGGCGGCGATCACTCCCTGGACAAGCGCGATTCTGGGTGTGCACGTGTATGGGCACCCCTGCCGTTTGGAAGAACTGGAGCGGATCGCGCGGAAGCACAATTTGAAGTTGCTGTACGACGCAGCCCATGCGTTCGGAGTGCGGGTGAACGGGCAGCCCATCGGGCACTTTGGCGACTTGAGCATGTTCAGCTTCCACGCCACGAAGCTTTTCCATTCCGTGGAAGGGGGGATGCTGACGTTCGGCGACGGGACGCTACGGCGCCGGTTCGACTACCTGAAAAACTTCGGATATGAGAACGAAGTTGAAGTGGTGATGCCGGGGACGAACGCGAAGATGAACGAGCTTCAGGCGCTGATGGGGCGACTGGTGCTCCAGCGCATGGGTGAAATTGTGGAGAAAAGACGCCAGATTGCCCAGACGTATCGGTGTGAGCTGATCACCATTCCTGGCATTCAAGCGGCGGCGCTGCCGGCCCCGGGCGTCGAATATAACCACGCCTACTTTCCTATTGAGGTGGATGAGCGGGAGTTCGGGGCGAGCCGCGATGACTTGTACAATGGGCTGAAGGAATGGAACGTCTTCGCGCGGCGCTACTTTTACCCTCTGGTGACGGATTTCGCTTGCTATCGGGGGATAGTGCGGGAAGGGGAGTTGCCTGTGGCCCGAAGCGTAGCGAGCCGGATCATCGCCCTACCCATTTTCAGCGACCTGGGGCTCGATGACGTGGTGCGCATCTGCCACATCATTCGGCACATCCACGAGCAGCGGAGGCCGCTTCCCGCCGGGAGCATAACGGGCGTACCGAACACTGCCGCGGGTCCGGCGTGAATACCGAGACGGAAAACAAGCCAGTAGGCTTACGGGAACGGTCGCTCAAGGCCGTCATCTGGAGTTCGGCGGACACCTTTGGGCGCCAGGGGATCCAATTCGTTACCTCGATCCTGCTGGCACGGTTATTGACCCCTGCCGAGTTTGGGTTGGTGGGGATGATCGTGGTGTTCCTGGCGGTAGCGACGTCGTTTGTCGACAGCGGCTTCTCGTCGGCGCTGATCCAGCGGAAAGAGGTTACGGAGGATGACAAGACATCGGTTTTTATTTTCAATGTCATCGCGGGGCTGGGGATGGCCGCGGCGATGTATGGGGCGGCTCCATGGGTAGCGCGGTTCTACAAAGAGCCGATTCTAACCGGCCTGACCAGGCTGCTGGCGCTGAATCTCTTGCTCAGCGCTTTTGGGTCGGTGCAATTCGCGCTTCTGAGCCGGCGACTGGACTTCAAGACCCAGTGGAAGGTCGGAATGGTGGCGACGGGGGTTTCCGGCGCCGCGGCAGTGTTTCTCGCGTGGCGAGGTTACGGCGTGTGGAGCCTGGTGATCCAGGCGAACATCTCGGCGCTGATTTCGACGCTGCTGGTTTGGTGGCTGGTACCGTGGCGGCCCAGCGGGAAGGCAAGCCTCCATTCACTGCAGTCGATGTTCGGATTCGGGTCGCGCGTCCTCGCCTCGGGATTGCTGAACACGGTGTCTGACCGCGTGCAATTGCTGCTGATCGGGAANNTCGAAGGTGACATTCCCGATGTTCTCGACGATCGCGCATGACCGGGAACGCCTGAGGGCGGTGATGAGGAAGTGCATGTTGACCATCGGGGCGGTGGTGTTGCCGATGATGGCGGGGCTGGCATTGCTGGCGAAACCGGCGGTCATCGTACTCTTCGGGGCAAAGTGGCTGCCCTGCGTGCCTTATCTGAGAATTCTGGCCCTGGCCGGGGCGCTATGGCCGCTCCAGGTGGCGAACCTGGACGTGCTTATGGCGGCAGGGCGATCAGACCTTTTTCTGCGAGCGGAGGTAGTGAAGAAGATGCTGATTGCCCTTGGTTTGGCGGTCAGCGTGCCGATCAGCGTGATGGCAATGGTGTGGGCCATGCTGGTGGTATCTGTGCTATGCTATGGCGTGAATGTGGCCTATGCACAGGGAGCGATTGACTACAACATTAGCGCACAAATCAAGGACTTGCTGAAGCCTCTGCTGAGTACAACCGCCATGGCCTTGATCGTCGGAGCCATCGCTTTGGCCGCCCCATTAAAAGCCCCGGTCCTCCTATTGGCGGGCGTAACTGCGGGGGTGGCCGTTTACATCGCGATGTCCTTCTTGTTTCGGGTAGAAGCCGTCACACAAACATCATACGAACTGATCGGCGCACTGACTCGACGGTCCCTACACTCCTAAAATATATGAATGGCACTCAGATTTTCAATTTTACTTTGCAACAAGTGGTGCCAAAGTGCCTTGAAGGTAACTCGTGCCTTGGCCGCCATCGATGGCTCGCTGAAGGAGGATGGCGCGCAAGGAGGTTTCCTAGACCGGTCATGTCTGCGGGTCGCCCCGGAAAATAAACTTGCCACAACATCGCGCGGCCAAGATCGATAGGAGTGGGCAAAACCATGGCATTTGCTAATCGTCGAGAAATTCCGGTAAGTATTTACGCAATTGAATACTACCTCCCGGAAAAGGTCCTAACAAGCCGGGATATAGCGGCAATGTCCGGTCTCGATCAGCAGATGATGGAGAACAAGCTAGGCATCCGGTCTCTGCACATCGCCGCACCAGACCAAGCAGTTTCTGACCTTGCAGTCTTGGCGTCCGAAAAGCTTTTTACTGTGAGCGCCTTCCCTTGTGAAAACGTCGATGGAATCATAATTTGTACCCAGAATCCAGATTACAAACTGCCGGCCACCGCATGCATCGTCCAGAATCGTCTTGGCTTACCCAAGAGCTGTCTTGCCTTTGATATTAATCAAGGGTGTTCTGGCTACCCATATGGCCTCGCCGTTGGCGCTAGTTTGATCGACAGTAGTATTTGCCAAAACCTACTGCTAGTGATGTCCGAGACTTACTCCAAGGTGGTCTCCTACAAGGATAAGACCGTGTGCGGCCTTTTTGGCGACGGCGCGGCTGCCACCCTGTTGCGTAAAGCGCCCAAGCAGGGCGGGGGAATTCTGGCATTCCACTTCGGCACGGACGGCTCCGGATACGATCGACTGATAGTTCCCGCGGGTGGCTCCCGTCTCCCCAGCGGCGAGCAAACACACCAGATGGTTAAGGATGAGAATGGCGATGAAAGATCTCCTGAGCATATTCGCATGTATGGGCGCGACATCTTCCAATTCATGGATCGCGAAGTGCCGCGCTCGGTCGAGGCCGCGCTTGCTGCGGCATCTTTGTGCCTGGATGACGTAAAACTGTTTGTTTTTCACCAAGCCAACAAGTTTATGCTGGAATTCCTCTTTCACAAACTGCGCCTCCCTCCGCACAAGACCATTATTTGCATGGAAGAGACCGGCAATACCGTGTCTGCATCTATCCCCATCGCCCTAAAGCGTGCAATCGAGGGAGGAAGAGTCGGCTCGGGGGATATTGTGGTGATCTGCGGATTCGGAGTGGGACTCTCTTGGGCGACTACCGTGCTACGCTGGTCAGCAAAGGAAGATTGGGATGGCATCTGAAAACTTTTGGCGGCCTATAGGGCTCGACGTCGAGGGGGTATAGGATATGACAGAATCAGAGGCTGAGGTGTTGCATCGCCTACAGGCAATATCGACGGAACTCAAACTCACCCACCCTATCCAGGAGAAGGACTTGGAATCTTCGCAGCCGATGAACATAGATTCGCTCGAGTTTATGTCGCTGATTATCGAAATGCAGAATGAGTTCGGGATCGAAATTCCCGACGAAGATGTCCAGAAAATGGACTTGAAGGTCCTCCGGAACCTCGTGCATCACCTGATAGCTACTCCTGGGTCTGCTGCAACTAATGTTTAGTTGCAGAAGCGAGCGAGTGTATTTTTGGGTATGCTGCGTTTGACATCAAGCCAACCGGTACATGTTCGGACATCTGAGGAAGAAAACACGAATCGAGAGTGATTATGCTCCCTTTATCCGACCAGCACAGTTATTCTCCAGACGAATTGCGGACCATGTTGGCATCGGTAGGTGACAACGTCAACATCCATCGTTCCGTTCTGATGTTCTCGCCCCACTTGATCCATGTTGGGTCCAACGTCCGCATCGACTGCTTCTCTTTATTGAGCGCCGGTCAGGAGGGTATTTACATTGGTGACCATATCCATATAGCCGCCGGTGTCTACCTCTTCGGGGCTGGTGGCCGAATTGTTCTGGAATCGTTCTCCGGACTGTCTTCGCGGGTGGCGGTGTACACAGCCAGTGATGACTACACGGAAGGGTATTTGACGAATCCAACGGTGCCGATGAAGTTTAGGAAGGTCCACCGCGGCGATGTGGTGCTCGGGCGACATGCAATTGTCGGGGCGGGTAGCATTCTTTTGCCAGGCGTGACCCTCGGTCTTGCCGCCTCAGTGGGCGCGCTCACTCTGGTTCACAAACCCGTGGCGGACTTCGCGGTGGTGGCCGGATTTCCTTTCAAAAGACTGGGGGAACGCAATAGATGTATTTTGGAGATCGAGAAGCAATTGCTGGAAGACGAAAAGGCCCAAAAGGAGTCAGATGACGCAAGCCGGTAACGTCGAAGATGGTGTGGGGCCGTACACCGAGGTCGCGGACCCCGACCGTCTTGTGCGTGACCCACTGGTGAGCGTGGTGATGATCACCTACAACCACGAGCCGTACATCGCCCAAGCGATTGAGGGGGTGGTGTCGCAGGAAACGGACTTTCCCATCGAGTTGATTATCGGGGAGGATTGCTCGACCGACCGGACGCGCGAGATCGCGCTGGAGTATCAGCGGCGCTATCCGGAGATAATTCGGGTGTTGTTCTCGGGAAAAAACGTCGGGATGCATAAGAACTTCCGACGGACGGCGCTGGCGGCAAGGGGCAAGTACATGGCCTTTTGCGAGGGCGACGATTGGTGGCACCGAAGAGATAAACTAAAGCTTCAGATTCCTGTTTTTCGGGCGGATGATTCACGGGTATGGGTTGCCGGAGAAGTCCGGATTATTTCTGCTCAGGGTCAAATCATAGCGTTGGAAAAGCAGAGCAACGGTGCTCAGCAGCCGCTTCGCCTCGAGTATCAGGATCTCATCTTCGAGACATTTCGTCAGTTTCCTCATCCCTGCACGGCAGTCGCAAGGACTGACCCGGTCCGCCGGGTGCTGCTAGGTGACAATCTTTGTAGTGATCATTCGCAACTGATGGGGGACCTGCCTCTTTGGTTAGAGTTAAGCCAACTCGGACAGATGATGTATCTCAGGGAGACACTTGCCAGCTACCGGCACATCCCCAATTCAGCGATGAGGCAAAGCGACCCACTGCACGTTTGGCGCTTTGAGATCAGTAATTTAGAAGTCCGATTTCGGGCGCTCGAACGCTACCCACTCCCGGGTGACACAAGTAGGACTTCCAGCGCAAAAGCCAACTGCATCCGGCAAATCATCCTTAGGGCCGCGTGGGTCGGAGATGTGACGGTGGCGAGAAGCCAAGTGAGACGATTGAGAAGCCTTGGTGGGAAAGTCGGCTGGAGGGAAATTGCTTGTGTGGTTCTGGCATTTATCCCCTTGCCTCGCCGATCACTCAAGGTGGCGGTGAGGAGAATTGCTCCTCAATTAGAGCGAATTGGGCTCAACCCGAGAAAGTATTTCATACGGGAATCGGTTGGCCCATCTCGCCTCAAAGGGTAGCCTATTGACGAAGAATTACTTCCCGAATGCTCTGCTTGCAGGAGTGGAGGGAAAATGGATTGTTACCGGCGATCCATCAAAGAAAGGGGTGTCATCTGGATTTTCCCGTGCCTCCCATGAAGCCCATGCTCCCCGTTCGCTGCTCGGCAGCCAACCTCCCTTTCGGCGATGCGTCATTTGCGGCGGCAGTGGCATCGGATGTCCTTGAGCATGTGCCACCCGAGCAAAGGATTATTGTGGAGGCGTTGCTACAGCTTGCCGACCGGGATCCGAATGCTCGTTGTGGTGGGCAGAAAGCCCTGGGGGGAGGTAAGGCCACTTGTTGACACCCCAACTTAGCATCATTATCCCTACATACAACCGAAAGGAAGTCTTGCTAAAGGCGCTCGAGGGTTACAAACACCAGACGTCTCGAGAGGAAATTCTGGAAGTCATTGTCGTCGACGATGGCTCAACGGACGGAACCGGACCGGCGGTTGGCGCTTTCAGCCGGACGTCGCCTATCATGATTCGATACCTTTCCCAGCAAAATAAAGGGCCCGCAGCCGCTCGCAACTACGGGATACGGGAAGCGAAAGGTACCTTGCTCCTTTTCGCGGACGACGACATTATCCCCCAGTCGGCCCTGGTCGCAGAGCATACAGCCTGGCACGGGAGGCACCCTGGAGATAATTTCGCGATCCTGGGCCTCGTGAGTTGGTCTCCGGATGTGCATCCGACGCCTTTCATGGAATGGTTGGGGCTCGATGGTGTAATCTTTGGCTATAGATTTCTCATGCCAGGGAAAGAGGTAAGCTTTGAGTACTTCTATTCATGCAACCTGAGCGTCAAACGGGAATTCCTGATGAAGAACGGGATGTTCGACGAGAACTTTCGGGCCGCCGCGTATGAAGACACAGAACTTGGCTACCGACTGATCAACAAGGGTTTATGCGTCCTCTACAATCCTGAGGCAATGGCACACCATTACAGGCGGTTTTCCTATGCTGACGCTTGCCGCCGCCAAGAGTTGGTCTGCAAAGCAAATGTCCTGTTCGAAACTACGGAAGCCGGCCGGTACATGAAGGATCGGGCGCCACGCGCCAAACCCATCACGCTGAAGCATAGAGTGAAAAGGGCTATGGCAAGGGTAATCACACCTTTCTTAGTGCTGCTGACTCCGCTTTTGGATACTCACCTCCGATTGCCGCGGAGGGTATATTGCTTACTCTACTCTCATCATATCGCCCCGAAGGCTCAAGCGAGATTCGAACACAGAAGACCACGACATGAGGATGCAAAGGGGACCTGAGCATTGTTGATGGGCGGAGAAGCTGGGCCGGCATTTTACACTGCTGCTAATTTGAGCTGCCCATAAGCCTCCGGGGGCTGTAGGAGGAGGAGGAGGTCTTTTGTGTGTGCCGAGCATCGTCAACAGCCAGGGCGTGGAAGTTCTTTTAATAGCGTGATGAGTGAAGGAGCGCCCGCTGCCGGAGTCGTCGATTATCTTCGCGGAGCTTCTGTCTGCGCGGTCATTGTCACCTATAATGTCGGGGAAACGATTCATCAGTGCTTTAATGCCATTCACAATCAGGTCGGGCACGTCATCCTTGTGGATAATGGCTCGGACGAACGCACCCGCCACGAGCTGGACAAGCTCGCTTCCCAGGATTCCGTGACCGTCATCCTGAACGAAAGGAACGAAGGCATTGCCCGCGCGATGAACCAGGGAGTGGAAGTGGCGCGGGGCATGGGGTTCCGCTGGGTCTTGACCCTGGACCACGATAGCAAGGCTACACCTGACATGGTTGATAAGCTTCTCCACGCCTATGAAACCCTCTCGAAGCAAGGTCATCGGGACGTCGGAATCATCGCGGCAAATCCGTTTGACGAAAATGCCGGGGTCTTTCTGAATCGTATTCGCCCGGGGGATAATGGTGATCAACCTGTCGAAGCGGATTTCTTACTTTCGTCGGGAAGCATGATCCCTTGCAGCGTGCTCGGTGCCGTGGGGTTGTTCGATGAGGCGCTTTTTGTTTACTTTGTCGATTCCGACTATTGTCTACGGCTCCGTCGTGCGGGATTTCGCCTGTTTCTATGCCCCGGGGCCGTGTTGATGCACCGGGAAGGTGAAAAGCAGAAGCGGCGGTTCCTAGGGCGCGAGATGTTCTATGAGCGGACCAGGAAGCCCGCGCGATACTACCTGACCCGGAACCGGATTTACTTCCGGAGAA
This sequence comes from Acidobacteriota bacterium, assembly GCA_003165615.1. Next base: position 13,639 of record PLWR01000365.1, read on the forward strand.
AACATCGCCTGAGTTTCTATTTTCCCTATACTGGCGCAAAAGACTTTATAAAAGAGTTTATAAAGGACTATGCCAAGGTGGTTCTCTACGATGAGAAACCTCTCGCTGAAATTGCTTTGGCGCTGAGGGGGCTGTTTGACGCACTGCGCAACAGATACGGACCACTTGAGGCGAATGACAGTGGCACCGCGCCCGCCCAGGGGCTTTCCAACAAAGCAGACGGAGGTGGTTCACATGGTGTCTGAGGGAAGTGAAAGCGCGCCACTGGTCGCGATCAGCATTTTGAATCAGAACGAGTGGCGGGATACGATCTCATGTCCCGAATCCGTCCGGCACCTCGATTATCCGGATTACCTGGCAATGTCATCGATGATGGTTCCTCGTAGGCCAGGCTGTTTTCCCACGTGGCGACAAAGAATAGGGTGTAGTTACAAAGAACTGCTGCCCGAATACTCCTCTTGCAGGAGGGGAGAAGCCATTTCAAAACCCTTTACAACAGGGTGAATTTGCAGTAGTTATTTTTGGTAGGAGCGGATCGTCCGAAGGGTTTTGAAATAGCATCTAATGTCCAAGGAGGTGTGGGTATGCCTGTATCACTGGTGACGGGCGGGGCCGGCTTTATGGGCTCGCACCTAGCCGAGTGTTTAATCCGAGAGGGCCATCAGGTTGTGGTTCTGGACGATCTCAGCGGGGGATTTATCGACAACGTGCCCGCCGGGGCCCATTTCGTGCCAGGGTCTGTCGTCGATCACGAAGGGGTCAATAAACTCTTTTCGCAGCACGCATTTGACTATGTTTACCATCTTGCGGCCTACGCCGCCGAGGGGCTCAGCCACTTCATCAAGCGGTTTAACTACCAGAATAACTTGATCGGGTCGGTCAACCTCATCAATGCGGCGGTCAATCACGGCGTAAAGTGCTTCGTGTTTACCTCGTCCATCGCGGTTTATGGCACGGGTCAGACGCCCATGCGGGAGGATATGACCCCGATTCCTGAAGATTCCTATGGCATTTCCAAGCTGGCGGTGGAACAGGAACTGCGGGTGAGCCACGAGATGTTTGGCCTCGAATACGTGATTTTCCGCCCCCACAATGTGTACGGGGAAAGGCAGAACATTGCCGACCGCTACCGCAACGTGGTCGGCATCTTCATGAACCAGTTGCTCAAGGGCGATCCGATGACCATCTTCGGGGACGGCTCCCAGCAGCGTGCCTTCACTCACATTAACGATGTGGCTCCCACGCTTGCGGCCTGCGTCGGCTTCCCGGCGGCGCGCAACCAGGTATTCAACATCGGCGCCGATACTCCTTACACTATAAACGAACTGGCCCGAGTCGTGGCCGAGGCCTTGGGCCGGGAATGCCGGGTCAGGCACCTCGAAGCCCGCAATGAAGTCAAGCTGGCCTTCTCGGACCACTCCAAGGCCGAGGGGTTTTTTGGCAAACATCCCAAGACGCCGCTGGAAGAGGGCGTTCGCGCCATGGCGGATTGGGTGAAGGCCCATGGGGCGCGGGAAAGTTGCGTATTTGAGAATATTGAGGTTCGAAGGAACTTGCCGCCAAGTTGGGCCGCAGCGAGTCGCCGGGCAGGGTAGCCGGCCGCGTTTCGAATGCAGGGGATGCCCTCCCCTCGAAGATGAAGCACCTGGAGCCTAAATGACTGGGAACCCCGATCTTACTCAACCTCGACAGCCCAAGGTCCTGATCAGCATTCTGAACTGGAACGGTTGGAAGGATATCTTGGAGTGCCTGGAATCCATCCGGAAGCTTAATTATCCCAACTACCTGGTCTCGGTCGTCGATAATGGTTCCAAGGATGATTCAGCAGAGAGGATCAAGGCGTGGGCTGAGGCGAATCTCGGTCCGGGGCATGCCTTTGCCGAGTATCCCCGCGAGACCGCAATTCAGGGCGGAGTGGCGCAGACCGAACAGGCGCTCGATCACGCTCCTTCGGCGGCGCGGCTGGTGCTGATCCGGAACCCGGAGAACCTGGGCTTCACGGGTGGGCACAATGTGGGGATTCGCTACGGCCTGGCGCGGCCGGAGCCGGTTGACTTCGTGTTTCTTCTCAATCCCGATACGGAATTGGATCGGGAGTGCTTGCGCGTGCTCGTTTCGGTCAGTCAAGAGGCAGACGCCGGCGTGGTCGGCGCGGTCATGACGGATCACATGGGCAAAGTCCAGTTTGCCGGCAGCGGTCCTGCCTTCCGGCATTTCTTCCGCGTGCTGGTGGGCCAGCCCATGCCTCAAACCCAGGCAGATTTCTGGGATTCGCCCATCGTGCATGGCGGGGCGATGTTCATTGCCAGCCGGGTGCTTCGTTCCGTCCATCAGCGGCGGGGGATGTATCTGCACGACGGTCTGTTCATTTACAGCGATGAGCTTGACTTCTGCACGTGGGCTCGCCGCGAAGGGTACCGGATCGTCGTGGCCAGGAACGCCATCGTCTGCCACCGCATCGAGGTGAGGCACCAGTCACGCGACACCACGACGGCGAATTTCTTCTATTACTTCCCCCGCAACAGCGTGATTCTGGCAAACACCCTGCTTCCCCCGGGCAAGCGACTGCTGTTTCATCTCATTTACCTGCCCCTTTCCCTCCGGCGGATCGCTAAACGCCTGCTGGCCGGGGAACGCCAGATCGCACGCATTATGTTGCGCGCCGTGTGGGATGGGTATCGAGGAGTGACGGGAAAATGGAAAGACCACGACACCCATGGTCTTAAGACGGGCCGTGGTTAAGCCCCCTTTCCAAAAACCGAGGCTGCGGGCGTTTCCTGGCAATTTCTGTGAGATCTGAAATGAAAATCCTGATCGTGGCAATGGAGGTTGGAGAGACGAACGGCGGGAAGGGCCGGTACTCTCTCGACATTATGCGGTGTTTGGTGCCGCAGCTCAAATCACGCGGATGCCAGGTTACCGTCCTGGTGCCCAAGGACGCACCTCGGGGCCTTTTCGAATCGAATGCTCGCGTCGTGCGCTTGCCTGTCCCCAAGAACACTGGCTTGTGGAGAGCCCTTTGGGAGGAAGCCTATCTTCCCCTCCATGCCTGGGGTTCAGACGTGGTGGTGGTTATGAACGGGATGCTTCCGTTGGTCCCCTTGCGAGCGAAGCGGAAGATAGTGGTTTCCTACGACATTCACCCCCTCCAGCACATGGCCAACCCCAAGGAGTTTCCCGGTGCGTATAGCCGCAAGGCCCTGCTTCGGACCTCCTACGAGATGCGCAAGGCACATCAGAAAGCCGATCAGATCGTGACTGTCTCGCAAACCGCATTGGAAGAGATTCATAGCTTTCTAGGAATTCCTCGGGATCGAATGGTCATCGTTCCCTGTGGGGTTGATCCCGGTCTTTTCCATCCTCAGGATGCGGCGCGGGTGGAAAAGCTGCGGAAGCGCTACCACCTTCCGGAGGAGTTCTATCTGTTTATCGGAACTCCCCATGCCGAGGCCGGGCACAAGAAGAACCTGCATGTGATCGTGCAGGCATACTCGAAGGCTCCTGAAGGTGAAAAGAATCTTCTGCCGGTGGTCATTGCCGGAGGTGAGCTGGCCGGCACCCGGAGTGAACCGGTCCACGTTCCACTGGGGGGACCCGCTTGCCGAAACCGTTTTTTGTACGTCGGGTTTGTGCCCGACGAGGACTTTCCCGCTCTCTATACTGCGGCTCGCGCCCTCATATTCCCTTCCTTGCACGAAGGGTTTGGAATCCCTCCCCTGGAAGCCATGGCCTGTGGCACTCCGGTCATCGCCGCCAACCGGCCGGCTATCCCCGAGGTCGTCGGCGATGCCGCACTGCTCATCGATCCCCTGCAGCCGCAATCTCTCCTGGAGGCGCTCCGTCAAGTGAATGACGAGTCCGTCCGGCAGGAACTCATTGCGAAGGGTTTCGAGCGCGCACGACTTTTTTCATGGGAGCACGGCGCGGACATGATGCTTCGTTTAATTCTTTGCCCGGAGGGTGGTGCATTGGTCCCTGGCAGCGCTGCCTGACCGACGCACCGGCTCATAGAGTTCGGCTGGGCGTTGCGTTGCGAAGTTTGACGGGTATGTTAGCATCTAACCAAAAGGTGAAAACGGAAACTCCGGCTATGGTCAATCCCCCGGCAGGGAAGGAAGTCAGAATTCCGGAACTGGACGGCATTCGGGGCATTGCTGTCTTGCTGGTGCTCGTGCTCCATGGTTTCGCCTGGTCGATGCAGGAGGATCCCTGGCACGGTTTCCCTCGAGTGGTCGAACTCCTCACGCTCCCTGGCGGGCTGGGTGTGGACTTGTTCTTTGTCCTTTCGGGATTCCTCATCAGCGGAATTCTCCTGGATTCTGCCCACAAGGCCCACTATTTCCGCAATTTTTATGGACGCCGGGCACTGAGGATTCTCCCGCTTTACTATCTCATCCTGCTATTGGTCTTCCTTTTTTACCCTCACTCAGGGAGCTTTGTTCTGCTCGGTCTCTTCTACGTATCCAACATGACAGGGATATTTGGAGTGCCCAATGTTTACGGTCCACTCTGGTCGCTTTCCGTGGAAGAACACTTCTATCTGCTATGGCCGTGGGTGGTTTCCAAGCTGGGATTGCGCCGGGTAGCCTGGGCGGCAGTCGGAATTATCATTACCGTTCCGATCGTGCGCGCTATATCCTTCTGGCATGGGTGGGACGTATTCCCCTATTCCTGGTGCCGCTTCGACGGTATTGCCTCGGGGGCGTTCTTGGCGACGCTGGTGAGATTGCCCGGTCACTCGCGGGGCCGGCTTTTCCGTTTTTCCCTGGGCTGCCTGGCGGCCGCGGCTGTTCTCTTTGGCCTGGGAATGCCGCTGGGGATCTATACCCGCACCCGGCTGTTTGGGGCCACATTCATGTATACCGACGTCAACCTGTTCTTCGCTGGCATGGTCGGCTTGGTGGGGAGCGGAAACATTCCGGTGCTCAACGCCCTGCTGCGCCTGCGGCCGCTTCGCTGGTGCGGTGACCTCAGCTATTGCCTTTACATCATCCACTTTTTCATCTTCGATACGTGGAATTGGCTGCTGGGAAAGTACCCTCCCAGACTTGTTGCCAGTCTGGGAAAGTTCGGGACGCTGTGCTTGCGTGCCGGAGTTGTCTATGTGATATGCTTTCTCCTTGCAGAACTCTCCCGCCGCTACTTCGAGGGGCCTATCCTGAAGATAAAGCGGATCTTTGTTTGAGCGCCAGGCTTTTTGGCCACGTGGTGACTTTTTTGAATTTGACTACAGAGGGAGACTATCAGAACGATGAAATCAGCGCTGATCACGGGGATTTCGGGGCAAGACGGAAGCTATCTGGCTGAGTACTTGCTGGAGCTTGGCTATCAGGTGTGGGGGATGGTGCGGCGCGAGCCGGGCTCCACACGCTGGCTACAACCTTTCCTCCCCCGCATCGAGATCGTTTACGGAGACTTGCGCGATACCGAATCACTGGCGGTGGCCTTCCAGAAGGCCTGGCCCAATGAGATTTACAATCTGGCGGGCCAGGTCTTCGTTCCCACTAGTTGGGAAATCCCCGCCGAGACCTTTGACATCAATGTGGGTGGACTCGCTCGGCTGTTGCAGATCGTGGAACGAACGAAGCGTGATACGAGGGTTTACCAGGCCTCCAGTTCGGAAATGATGGGTAATTGTGACGGGCTTTGCGACGAGCAGACGCCTCTGCGGCCGACCTCGCCTTACGGGACCTCGAAGATGGCGGCCCATCGCCTGATGGAGGTCTACCGGCAGAGAGGCTTGTTCGCGGTGGGCGGCATTCTCTTTAATCATGAGTCGCCCCGCCGTGGGCCGGAAATGGTGACGCGCAAGATCTCGCGCGTCGCGGCGCGCTGGCTGCTTGGCGATCACACCAAGCTGGCGCTGGGGAATTTGCAGGCGCGGCGTGACTGGGGGTTCGCGGGAGATTACATCAAGGCCATGCACGCCATGCTTCAGCAACCCGAGCCCAAGGATTACGTCATCGGCACGGGGGTCTCCCACAGCGTCTCCGATTTTCTTGTGGAGATTATGGCTGCGATGCGTGAACTCGGGCCGTCCGGCAATGTTCCTCAGTCGGTGGAAGAATGGGTGGAAATTAACCCGCAATTCCTGCGCACCGGAGAGATTCATGACTTGCGCGCCGACGCGCGCCGGGCACGCCAGGAACTGGATTGGCAGCCCACCGTGGATTTCAAGCAACTCGTGCGGATGATGCTGGAGTCCGATCTGGCCATCGCCCGGGGAGCGTGACCCCCCAGCCACCAGCGAAAGCTAAGTCTCAACCGCGGCTGTAGCGTACTGACGCCGTAGGGCTCGTTGCGGCCCTCCTCGTTCATCCTGGCGGACACGGCAGAGAGAACCATGCGAATCCTTGTGCTATCTCCGTATCTTCCCTGGCCCCTTTATGGCGGCAACGTGGTTCGCATTTACGGCATCCTCCGCGAGCTCGCGCGGCGTGGGCATGAGATTGTCCTGTTGGCAGGCTACGACGGTCCGCCCCTGCCGGACGATCATCCCGTCAAGATCCTCTGCCGGGAAGTGCGTTTCTACCGCCCTCCTTCCAGCGCTCGACAGGCTCGGCCCGTTCTTGCGGCCTTGGCTTCAGTGTTCTCGCCACTGCCGTACACAGCGGCGAAATTCGGCGGCCGAGTAGTTCGAGAGAGTATCCGGAATATCCTGGAAAAAGATCAATTCGATGTGATCCTGGCAAACTTCGCCTTTGTGGCCCACGCTATACCCGGCGAGTTCGCCCGGCGCACGCCCGTTGTCTTGGATGAGCATGAGTCGGAAGGGCTCCTTTGGCGCCAGTACCTGCGGCAGGGAGGTGTCCCGAAGCGGGCTTTCGCCTTGTTGAACCTGATCAAGATGCGTTGGTTCCAGAAGGCGGTGGGGTCATGTATCGCGGCGATGCTGTGTGCTTCTGACCGGGAAGCGGAATTTGCGCGAACTCATCTGCCCCCGCACGTGAAGCTGTGGACTGTGCCCAACGGTGTAGATACCGACTTCTATGTCCCCGGCGCGCCGGAGGGCCGGGAAAGCCATTCCATATTGCTCTGCGCGAGTTTTGCCATCTACAGAAACCGAGAGGCGGCAATATGGTTTGCTCGTACTGTCTTCCCCCGCGTCAAACAAGAGGTTCCCGAGGCGGAGTTTTGGATTGTGGGGAGCCACCCCAATCAGGAGGTCAGGCAGCTCGCGGAAATCCCTGGCGTCTATGTGACCGGAACCGTGGAAGACGTCCGGCCGTACTATGCTCGGGCAGCGGTTTCCGTCGCGCCCTATCGTTATGGGGAAGGCACCAAGCTCAAAGTGCTGGAAGCCATGGCGAGCGGGGCGCCCGTGGTCTCAACGCCCATCGGTTGTCAAGGCATTGAGGTGAAAGACGGCGAGCATCTGTTGATTGTTAATTCCGCCGATGAATTCGCAAGCCGGATCGTCCAGTTGCTCCGCAACCAAGAACTACGCCGGAGCATGGCGGCTCGGGCGCGAAGCCTTATCGAGCGGGAGTATGCCTGGAAAAAGATCGTGGGCGACCTCGATCCTGAGCTTTGCGAGCTTGTCCGTAAGCGTCATCTTTATGCACCCAGGGGGGGTGGCGAGGAGTAGACCAACATCGAGGGAAGGACAAGTTTCAGTCCCCCCCGGAGGGGGGAGATTCTGCCTGGACCTGCCAGCCGACTCACGGGGAGCGATCACCGTCCTGGTAGCGGCTGTGGTGGCGCGCGACACGCGCGACGCCACAAATTCGTGAGATAATAGAGGGGAAGAAACTACCTTCCTCCAGTGAACAGCGAACCCTAGCTGTGCCACATGAATGTTCCCCGGTTATGGAGACGAGGACAACGCGCCAGCGCCTTTGCTATGGGACGAAATCTGACTGTGGAACAATCGATTCACGATAACACTGGAGCACTCCCCGTTAGCAATGAGCTGCGGAACCTTGACGTGTTGCGCGCCTTTGCCGTTCTTGCCGTGGCGGGTTCACATCTTTATCGATCTATAGTAGGCATGTCGCACTTTCCCACTTTCGTCGATAATTTTGGCGTGGGCGGAGTCCTTTTCTTCTTTGTGCATACGGCTCTGGTGCTCTTAATGTCAATGCAGCGGACCCGGTCGAAGCACTTGACGTTGGGTTTCTATATTCGACGAGCTTTCCGGATTTATCCCCTCTGTTGGACGTGCATTATTCTGGTGCTGGTGACGGGACTTACCGATGTTCCGCACGAAAAGATTGTGGAGATGGGCTGGCGGGGCATTGCGGTGAATCTGGCGTTGGTGCAAAACATTATTCGCTATCCGAATGTTGAGATGCCACTCTGGAGTCTCCCCTGGGAAGTCCAGATGTACCTGCTCCTCCCCGCGTTCTATCTGTTCATGAAAAAGTATGATCGGGTCTATGTGCCCATTGCTATGTGGTTTGCCGCCACTGCACTGACCATCGCCTGCACCACCCTTGATGTTCCCAGGGCGTTTCACGGCACGATATTTCCACCGATGTTTATTGGCGGAATGATTGCCTATCGAATGCTCGGCAAGGTACGAGCGAGGTTCCCGTCTTTCCTCTGGCCACTGGCGATTCTCGGCCTCATGTTGGCGCGCTGCCTGCTCCTGGACGGAGTTCTGATCGACACCGCTCGTAATGCGACAGTGAACGCCATAACTTGCCTCGTTCTGGGGATTGGAATTCCCTATTTTGGAGAGGTGCAGTCGCACTGGCTGCGGTACCTGGCACACCAGCTTGCCAAGTACTCATACGGAATCTACCTGCTCCATATTCCCAGTTTGGCATTGGTGTTCACTTTCATGCCGTGGCTCCCGCTTCCCTTGAAAATAGTGGCATTTATTACCATCACCGGGGTTGCCTCGGTCCTGACTTTTCACCTTATTGAGGACCCTTTGATTCAATTGGGGCGGTCGATCGCGAAGAGATTGGGTTGATACAAACCTCAAAATCTCGCGCCAACTATGTATACTTGGCCACGTGGCATAACTCTTGATATCCACACCACCGCTGGATCTTTGAAGGAACCCTCGACCCTATGAAACGACTTAAAGTCTTGATATCAGCGTACGCTTGCGCGCCTGGTGGAGCTTCGGAAAAGTTTGGGGGTGGGGAACTCATTCTGGGGTGGAACATTGCTCAGCAGTTGACTCGATTCCATGAGGTTTGGGTGCTTACTCATTTCCAGAATAAGGATTCCATCGAGAGAGGGCTTGCACAAAACGAAGATGCGCATCTCCATTTCTGCTATTTTGGCCTGCCAGGGTTGCTTGAGCGCCTAAGGTCGGTGCAAGGTGGAATCCAGTTTTACTCCTATCTTTGGCAGTTGCGCGCTTATTTCTTGGGGCGCCGGCTTCACCGCCAGATCAAATTTGATGTCTTTCATCATGTGACTTATGCCAACGACTGGATGGCAAGCTTCCTCGGCGCGCTTCTCCCCGTTCCGTATCTGCGCGGACCGGGCGGAGGAGCGCACCGGACGCCTAAGGCCTTTCTGCGCGAATACCCATTCCGGGCACGCCTTTGGGAGCGATTTCGCGCCTTCATGCAATGGGTATTCCGCCACGATCCGATCTATTTGCGTGGGCAATCCCGTGCCCGGGCAATCCTGCTTTGCAACCGCGAAGCGGTGGATGCAGTCCCCCCGCGACTTAAGAGTAAGATACACTTGTTTCCGGTCAATGGGATCTCTGCGGAGGATATGCGGATTCTCGAGTGGGCGAACGGGAGCGGGAGCCCCGCCACGAAAGAGCCTAGTCAGCCCGC